>JBDLQY010000001.1:0-38733 GCA_039800325.1 Pseudomonadota bacterium
GGTGCCGATGCGGTCGTGATGCAGGAGAGCACTCGTATTGAGGGCGATGAGGTCGTGATCGATACGCCGCCGCAGATTGGCGACTGGGTCCGTCAAACGGGTGAAGATATTGCCTGTGGCGAAGTCATTTTGCCGGCCGGTACTCGGTTAAACGCGCAGGCTTGCGGGCTCGCTGCCTCGGTGGGCTTGGCGCAGCTGACGGTGTGTCGTCCGCTGAGAGTGACCTGCTTCTTTACCGGCGATGAATTAACCATGCCGGGTGAGCCGCTCAGGCCTGGCGCCATCTACAACAGCAACCGCTTTGTCCTGGTAAATCTGCTGCGCGGCCTGGGTTGTGAGGTCACTGACTTTGGCATCGTTCCCGACTCGCTCACGGCCACGCGAGATGCTCTTCGGCGGGCGGCCGCGGGTAGTGACCTCATTTTGACCTCTGGCGGGGTGTCGGTGGGCGACGAAGACCACGTCAAACCGGCGGTTCAGGCTGAAGGAGAACTGCAGCTCTGGCAAATTGCCATGAAACCCGGTAAGCCCCTGGCCTATGGCAAGGTGAGGGCTGACGGTCAACATGCTCACTTCATCGGTCTGCCTGGTAATCCCGTTTCAAGTTTCGTGACGTTTCTCATGTTGGTCAGACCCTTTCTGCTGCGGCTGCAGGGTGCTGCTCAGCTCGAGCCCATGGCGCTGCCGATGCGTGCTGACTTTGATTGGCTCAAGCCCGATCGGCGACGCGAATTTCTGCGCGTGTCGGTCAACAAGGCAGGGGGACTTGGTTTGTATCTCAATCAAAGCTCTGCTGTACTGAGTTCAACGGTACATGCGCAGGGCCTGCTTGATAATCCCGCCGGACAGCTTATTCGACGGGGTGATTGCGTACGTTTTCTACCCTTTGCGGGCCTGCTGTCATGAAGCTCACGGTGCTTTATTTCGCCGCCTTGCGCGAGGCGTTACAGCTCGATCGCGAGCAGATTCAGGTGCCGCCCGAGGTGCGTGACGTGACCGAGTTGCGACGCTGGTTGTGTGCTCGGGGTGGTGTCTGGGCTGAGCAGTTAGGGTCTGACCGGGCTGTGCGGGTGGCGGTTAATCGCAGTCTGGCAGGCGCTGATGCCGCACTGACCGATGGGGCTGAAGTGGCCTACTTCCCGCCTGTTACCGGCGGATGATGGCATTTTTGCCGTTTAACGGCGAAGAAGACGTTTCGAGAGTATTGCGTTCATGAGCACTGAAGTTCGCGTTCAGACCCACGATTTTGATGCTGGCGCCGAAATGACGCGACTGCGGCAGGCGAACGCGGGAATCGGTGCGGTCGCCAGTTTCATCGGGACTGTGCGTGACCTCAATGACGGCAGCGGCGTTTCTACGCTGACGCTTGAGCATTATCCCGGCATGACTGAGCAGGCGCTTGCGGATATCTGTGCTCGGGCCCGCCAACGCTGGGATGTGGTCGATTGCCTGGTGATTCATCGCGTCGGTCTACTGAAACCCACCGACCAGATCGTGCTGGTGGTGGTGACGTCTGCGCATCGAGGCGATGCCTTCGCAGCCTGCCAGTTCATCATGGACTATCTCAAGACGGAAGCGCCGTTCTGGAAAAAAGAACAAACGCCGCAGGGTGAACGCTGGGTGCAGGCGCGCGCCTCCGACGATGAGGCGGCTGCCCGATGGCAGTCGCGTTGAGGGTGGCTGTACGCTACCCGTACTGCCGAACAGGCCAATGACTCCCGTGGGTGGTATGCCGTCTGCAAGTCTGGCCGTGGGCCTTCTGGCCGTGGCCGCCGGTGCGGTACTGGGGGCCTGGCTGCGCTGGGGTATGGGGGTATGGCTGAATGCGCTCGTACCCAGTTTGCCCCTGGGTACTCTGCTGGCCAACTTGCTGGGCGGCCTGCTGGTGGGGCTGGCGCTTGCCTGGTTTGTACGGCATCCTGAGCTTTCGCCGGTCTGGCGCCTGTTTGTGGTGACCGGCTTCCTGGGCGCACTGACGACCTTTTCCACCTTCTCGGCCGAGTCTCTCGCTCTTATTGTACGGGGCGAGTTTCTATGGGCCGCCATGCACTCCATGTTGCATCTGTTTGGCGCACTGGGCGCCGCTGCCCTCGGATATCGCTGGGCCAGCTGACAGCGCTGCGTCAGCAGGCATGTCCGGGCCAGATAATGTCGCTATAGGGGCTTGCATGGTGAGACCAGCCCGTCTCTGTGGGCAAGCATCGGCTTGAAGCCGAGGAATCAGCCAGCCATCAACGTGCGCCAAAGCGGGTTTTGCCGAACAGGTCGGCGAGTTCTCGCGGCTGACTGCGCCAGTACTGACGGGGCGCCTCAACCTGCGCGCCCAGTGCGGCGGCGGCATGCCAGACCCAGCGCGGGTTATAAAGCATGCCGCGGGCAAGCGCGATGAGGTCTGCCTTGCCCTCGGTCAGAATGTCTTCGGCTTGCTGGGGTTCGGTAATGAGACCCACCGCCATGACCGGAATCTTGACCGCTGCACGAATTGCCTGCGCAAACGGTACCTGATAGCCCGGGCCGATGCGGATCTGCTGGCGCGGTGACACTCCGCCACTAGAAACATCGATCCAGTCGGCGCCCAGGCGTTCAAGGTTCTGCGCGAATTCGATTGCCTGCGGCACGTCCCACCCGCTGTCAGGTACCCAGTCTGTGGCTGAAAGGCGCACACCCATGGGCTTGTGGGCGGGCCAGGCCGCGCGCGTGGCTGCGAATACCGCGAGTGGAAAGCGCATACGATTTTCGAGGCTGCCGCCGTACTCGTCTTCGCGTTGATTGGCAATCGGTGAAAGAAATTGGTGCAACAGGTAGCCATGCGCAGCGTGCAATTCAACCGCGTCGAATCCGAGGCGGTCGGCGCGTAGCGTGGAATCGACAAAGCGCGCGATGAGCCCTTGGATATCGTCTCGACTGAATGCCCGCGGTGGTGGTTCAAGCTCGCTGACCGCCAAAGCGCTGGGCCCCGCAGGATGCCAGCCGCCGAACTCGGGGCGTACGAGTGAGCCGCCTTCCCAGGGTCGGGCGCTGGACGCTTTGCGACCGGCGTGTGCCAGCTGAATGGCGATGCGCATGGGAGCCACCCGTCGCAGGGTCTGCATCAATTCGCCCAGCGCATTTTCAGTGGCCTCGTCATATAAACCCACGCAGCCTGCCGTGATTCGCCCAGCAGCCTCGACAGCGGTCGCCTCCACAATCAACAGACCGGCGCCGCTGACCACATACTGGCTCAGATGCGCAAGATGCCAGGGCTGCACCCGACCATCGACCGCTGAGTATTGACACATGGGTGCGATAACCACCCGATTGGGCAGGCTGAGCGAGCGCAAGGAAAGAGGACTGAATAGGCGACAGGACATTGATTGAGACTCCGGGAACAGACGCTGGGACTTGAAATCTTAGCGTCTGTCCGCAACTCAGGGGTCATAGACGTCTGGCGGGTCGGGGCCTTTCATCGGAGGCTTAGTTCCGCGTAGGGCGAAGCGCGTCAAGCGGGAGGTTCACCATGCGACTCGACAAACTCACCACCCAGTTCCAGCAAGCTCTGGCCGAGGCGCAAAGCCTGGCCCTGGCCAACGACAACCAATACATCGACCCCCTGCATCTGCTCGCGGCCATCGTTGCGCAGTCCGACGGTTCGGGCAAAGCTCTACTTGAAAGGGCCGGTGTCCGCGCGACTGCGCTCAAGACCGCAGCCGAGGCGGGAATCAAACGCCTACCCCAGGTGTCGGGCACCGCTGGTGAGGTGCAGGTGGGCCGCGAGTTGATCGCGATGATCAACCTGTCCGAAAAAGAGGCGAACAAACGCGGTGATCAGTTCATAGCGACTGAAATGTTTCTGCTGACCTTGTGCGATGACAAAGGCGATACCGGACGGATCGCGCGCGAGGCCGGACTCAGTAGAAAGCCTCTTGAGGCTGCGATAGCCGCCGTACGAGGTGGCGGCAAGGTCAATAGCGCTGACGCTGAGGGCCAGCGTGAAGCGCTTAAAAAATACACCATCGATCTGACGGAGCGAGCACGTCAGGGTAAGCTTGACCCGGTGATTGGTCGTGATGACGAAATTCGCCGTTCGATTCAGATTCTTCAGCGACGTACCAAGAACAACCCGGTTCTCATCGGCGAGCCTGGTGTCGGCAAGACAGCTATTGTCGAGGGACTCGCACAACGTATCGTCAATGGAGAGGTCCCTGATTCGCTCAAGGACAAGCGGGTGCTGGTGCTTGACATGGCTGGGCTTCTGGCGGGGGCGAAATTTCGCGGTGAGTTTGAGGAGCGTCTGAAGGCTGTCCTGAAGGAGGTAGCGCAGGAAGAGGGACGTACCATCGTCTTCATCGACGAAATCCACACCATGGTCGGCGCTGGCAAGGCCGAGGGCGCCATGGATGCCGGCAATATGCTCAAGCCGGCCTTGTCGCGCGGCGAGTTGCACTGCATCGGCGCGACGACGCTCGATGAATATCGCAAATACATCGAGAAAGACGCCGCGCTTGAAAGACGCTTTCAGAAAGTTTTGGTAGGTGAGCCCAGTGTTGAGGCCACGATCGCGATTCTGCGCGGTCTTCAAGAGAAATACGAACTTCATCACGGGGTCGATATCACCGATCCTGCGATTGTGGCTGCCGCTGAGCTTTCCAATCGCTACATCACCGATCGCTTCCTTCCCGACAAGGCAATTGACCTGATTGACGAAGCGGCTGCGCGCATCAAGATGGAAATCGATTCGAAGCCCGAATCAATGGATAGGCTTGATCGCCGCATCATTCAGCTCAAGATCGAGCGGGAAGCGGTTAAGCGGGAAAAAGACGAGGCCTCACGCAAGCGGCTCGATCTGATCGAGCAAGAAATCACTCGACTCGAAAAAGAGTATGCCGATCTTGAGGAGATTTTGCGTGCTGAGAAAGCGGCCCTGCAGGGAAGCGCACAGATCAAAACCGAAATTGACCGGCTTCGCCTTGAAATGGCCGAGCTACAACGCAAGGGGCAGTTCGACAAACTGGCCGAGATTCAATACGGACGCCTGCCTGAGCTCGAGGGGCGTCTTAAATCGGCCAGCGAGGTTGAGGCCAATCGTGGCAAGGGCGATGACTCCCGTCCACGTCTGTTGCGCACTCAGGTAGGCGCCGAGGAAATCGCCGAGGTGGTGTCACGCGCGACCGGCATCCCTGTGGCAAAAATGATGCAGGGTGAGCGCGAGAAGTTGTTGCGCATGGAAGACCATATGCGCAAACGTGTCGTTGGCCAGGAAGAGGCTCTGCGCTTGGTTGCTGACGCTATTCGGCGTTCGCGAGCGGGGCTTGCTGATCCCAATCGCCCTTACGGATCGTTCTTGTTTCTGGGGCCTACCGGCGTTGGCAAAACCGAGCTGTGCAAAGCGCTGGCAGAGTTTCTGTTTGACTCGGAAGAGCACATGATTCGTATCGATATGAGCGAGTTCATGGAGAAGCATTCGGTGGCCCGCCTGATTGGTGCGCCCCCGGGCTATGTAGGCTATGAAGAGGGTGGCTATCTCACGGAGGCTGTGCGTCGCAAACCCTACAGCGTCATACTGCTCGATGAGGTTGAGAAAGCTCATCCAGATGTGTTCAATGTGCTGCTACAGGTTCTCGACGATGGCCGTATGACAGACGGACAGGGGCGTACTGTCGACTTTCGCAATACGGTCATTGTCATGACCTCGAATCTTGGTTCGCACGAGATTCAGCGCATGGTAGGACAGGAGCCTGAGCTCATCAAAGAGGCGGTCATGGGTGAGGTACGCAGGCACTTTCGTCCCGAGTTCATCAATCGTATTGATGAAATCGTCGTCTTTCACGCACTGGGCACCGATCATATTCGTAACATCGCCCGCATTCAGCTCAAGCGTCTCGAGCAGCGTCTGGCTGAACGCGAGATGAGCTTATCGGTATCCGAAGCGGCCCTGGAAGAGATCGCTAAGGTTGGGTTTGATCCTCTCTACGGTGCGCGACCACTCAAGCGTGCCATTCAGCAGTTCATCGAGAACCCTGTAGCGAGACTGGTGCTTGAGGGGCGATTTGGCCCGAAAGATGAAGTGCCGGTTGACTTCGTCGACGGTCAGTTCCGCTTCGGTCGCGTCGTTCACTGAGGTATCTGGTCTGTCACGGTGCTCGCCCGAGCAGCGTGACCGGGCTTGCTCCTGATCATCTGTCCTGCGCCTTTACGCGTCGGTCTTGCGCTGACGCGTCCTGCCCTTTGCGGCATCGCAAATCCTCTGTTTAGACCCGCTTGAGGCATGGCCTTTCCTTGCCTAACCTGCACTGCGTGGCGTTTCACTCGATAGAGATGAGTCGCCAACCGACCTGCACAGATGCTCTGCGAAGGTCGGTAGGACCGTCCGGATGGCACATCGGGCGGAAGTGTCGTGCCAGGGTTTGAGCACCCGGGGCGGCGGTGCGGGGTCTGCAATCAAGCAGACCCCAGTTCAGGAGGTCAACAACATGATGCGAATGCTCAGCAATTTCCTGCGAGATGAGTCCGGGGTGACTGCGATCGAGTACGGGCTGATAGCTGGCCTGGTCGGTGTGGTGATCATCGGTGCAGTCACCGCGGCGGGCGGCAACCTCAATGCCGTGTTCTCAATGGTCTGCAACAAGCTCAACGGCGCTGTTGCAGCCGGCGGTGCAGCTGCAGTGGCTTGTCCCGCCTGATCGCTGCCTACGTGTCATCCGAAGGGAGTCCGGATCACTGTGGGTGAATTCGCCGATCAGGGAGTCGGTACGCTCGCCGTCGAGACAACGGCGGTGTTTACCGGGCGAATCGTGCTCGGCCTGATGCTCGTGCTGGCCTGTCTTATCGACTGGCGCGAGCGCCGGATTCCCAATGGGTTGGTTCTTGCCGGGCTCGCCTTTGCCCTGGTCTGGCATGCGTGGGCTCCGGCGGGTGCTGGCTTGTTTGACGCTTACCTGCCTGGCGCGCTGGGATTACGCGAATCTTTGTTGGGTGCACTGATCGCACTGGTTGGGTTCGCGATGCTTTGGGTGCTACGCATCATGGGCGCGGGCGATGTGAAGCTGATGGCAGCGGTTGGGGCCTTCAGCGGGGTTAGTGCCCTACCCATGTTGGTCATCAGTATTTTCATTGCGAGCGGTGTGCTCGCGTTGCTGTACCTGGCTAGGCCGCAGACCCTAAGAAAAGTGTTTCGCAACCTGCGGGTCATTCTGCTGGCGACCTCGGCGCGATTGTCGGGTGTGCCAGGCCCGCAGTTCGATGCCCAATCCATGAGTGCCCTGCGAATTCCTTTTGCTCTACCCATTGCCATGGGTACTACAGCCTTTGCCAGTCTGGATTGGCTCGTCTGAATACTCCTCAATCAATTTCCGATGCCGAGATGCTCGATATGGACATGACTGATTTGACGCCCGGACGCGGTAATCCGGAAGCGGTACCGTTAGCAAACCAGATCCCTTCGGCGCCGTTGACGCTGGAGGCGAGTGGGTTGCGTCGACAGTTTCTGGTTGACCTGCTTCTGAAGCACTTCTACCAGGGTGGCGAGATGGCAGCCGTCAGCCTGAGTGAACGGCTGCGATTGCCCCTGAGTCTGCTGATGCAGGTGCTGGATTTCATGCGGGTAGTCCGGCTGCTGGATGTGCCTCAGCGCGGCAGCTTTGATGCTGACATCCGGTATGGGCTCAGCGACGCTGGTCGCGCGCGTGCTGGTGAGGCGCTGGAGCGAAATCGATATGTGGGACCGGCACCAGTGACCTGGGCGCACTACTGTGAGCAGGTGCGTCGACAGTCCCTGTCCATGTATCAGATCAGACGCGAAGATCTTGAGCAGGCCTTAGCCACCCTGGCTATCGACGAGTCGCTTACCGAGCAGTTGGGCGCTGCCTTGAACTCGGGTCGTGGCATCTATCTGCATGGTCCTGCGGGGTCAGGAAAGACCACGCTGGCTGAGTATCTCGCGCGCTGCCTGGGCGGGTCGGTTTTAATTCCGCATGCGGTCCTTGCAGGCGAAGACATCATTCAGCTATTCGATCCTCTGGTTCATCGGGTTCAGCCGGGTTGCTCTGCCGTAGTTTCGTCTGGCCCATCTCTTGAGCGTGATCGCGGGGGCGACGGTCGCTGGGTGGTCTGCGATCGGCCTGCTGTGTTTGCTGGCGGTGAGCTCACACTATCCATGGTCGAGCTACAACTTGACCCCGTGAATCGTTACTACACGGCTCCCCTTCAGATGAAAGCCAACAACGGACTTTTCATCATCGACGACCTGGGACGTCAAAAGGTGCCGGCCCGAGAACTCCTCAACCGCTGGATCGTGCCTCTTGACCGACGAGTTGATTTTTTAGGTCTTCACGGCGGTGCGAAGCTTGAGCTGCCCTTCGATGTTCAGCTCATCTTCTCGTCGAACCTTCTGCCGTCCCAACTTGACGACGCTGCATTTGTTCGCCGGCTTGGTTATCGGATCGCGATGGGTGCGATTTCGCCGCAGTCCTACCGCGAGCTGCTTGCGCTCGCCTGCCGCCGCGAAGGGCTTGCCTACGACGAGGTCGCGGCACGCTATCTGGTCGAGGTCCTGCATCCGCGCTCGTCTTTGCCGCTACTGGCGTCGCACCCGTTTGACGTGATCGCCCGTATTGGAGACCGTGCGCGCTACCTTGGTGAAGTTCCGCAGCTGAACCAAGCGTCCATCGACTGGGCCTGGCGCACGTTTTTCGATACGTATCTCTCGTCGGCGACCCAAATGGAGTTACAGCCATGAGCGGCGTCCGTGGCTTTATTGTGCTTGCTCTGGCCCTGCTGGCAGGCCTGGTGGCCACCATCATGGCTGCGCGCTGGCTGGGTGATAGGGCGGGTGCGGCCGTGGTTCCCGTGGTGGTTGCTGCGCGCGATATCGAGCCCGGTCAGGTTCTCGATGCATCAGCTTTACAGACGGTAGCGTGGCCAAGTGCTGCGCTTCCCAAGGGTGTGTTCAATGAGCCTGCCCGGCTCGAGGGCAGAGTGATCAAGAGCTCGATCGCGCGAGGCGAGCCGGTGCTGGACAGCCGATTGGCGCCGCAGGGAACACGCGGCGGTCTATCCGCGGTCATCGGCGAAGGGCGGCGTGCCATCACCGTTAAGGTGAATGAAGTGATCGGGGTGGCGGGTTTCGCATTGCCTGGTAATTACGTTGACGTGCTGGTCAGCACTCAGGACGAAACCGATCGTGCGCAGATGGTTTCGCGCATCGTGCTCGAACGCATTCTGGTCCTGGCGGTGGCGCAGGAGGCCAGCCGTGATGAAACCCGACCGAAGGTGGTCAGCGCGGTCACGCTGGAGGTTTCACCGCATCAGGCCGCACGTCTGGATTTGGCCCGTAGCGTCGGACAGTTGTCGCTGGTGCTCAGAAACCAGGTCGACCGTACGACCGGGCAGACCCCTCTGGTCACCAAGGCTGAGTTGCTCAGACACGATGCCACCTTGGGTGCCGCTGTGTCTGCAAAACCTGCTGGAAACCCAATGCCACGTCCTGTTGTGGCTCAGGCCCCGAGAAAGTTGACCCCCGAACCGCCCAGCCCTCCAGTTGAAATCATCCGCGGTATTCAGCGTTCCCGCGCAGTAACGGAACACAAGGATTAACCCTATGCGAATTGATCGTGGTCTTACGACCTGTCTGACTTTTACGCTGCTCATGATCAGCAGCTCCGCCGTGAACGCGCAGGAGCCCGCCCAGATCGGTAAACCCCTGTCACTACTAATCGGTAAGTCCTCTCTGCTGCGGCTGGATAGCGCCATTGAGCGCGTATCGGTCGGAAACCCTGCGGTGGCCGACGTCACGATCATCAGCCCACGCGAGCTTTATCTGCTGGGTAAGACCTTTGGCTCGACCAATCTGATTCTGTGGCGAAAGGGAGGGCCCACTACGCTCATGGATGTGTCCGTGAATCTCGATACCGGTGCCTTGCTCGAGCGTCTGCGACGCCTGCTGCCCAGTGAGGACGGCATTGATGTCCATGCGGCGGCTGATTCCATCGTGTTGTCGGGAACGGTATCGAGTGCTATGCGGGCCGAGCAGGCGGTATCGATCGCCGAGGCGCATGTGCGGGTTCTCGGACGGGCCCTGTCTTTGCCGGTGACCGCCGGTGATGCGCGCTCCAATCCCGGGCAGGCGGTACCGATAGCGTTTGGCGGCGGTGGCGGCGCGGCCGGTGACGGAGCGCTGAAGCCGCGCGTGGTCAACCTTATGCAGGTCGCACAGGCACAGCAGGTGATGCTGGAAGTTAAGGTTGCCGAAATCTCCAAATCTCTACTCGATCAATTGGGTGTCGGCATTAACGGCACCCGCAGCCCGGGTGATTGGCGATACAGCATTGTGAGTCGCTTTCTGACTGAGTCTGCTGGCACCCTGGGCATCCGGACGCCCAACGGCAGCACGGTCACGATTGATGCTGAAAAAAGCGATGGCCTTATCAAGGTGTTGGCTGAGCCGAACATCGTATCGATTAGCGGCCAGGAGGCGAGTTTTCTGGCGGGTGGAAAAATATTCATCCCAGTGTCCCGCGCCAATGCTGCGACTGGTGCTGTGAGTGTCACACTTGAGGAAAAAGAGTTCGGGATCGGACTGCGCTTCACGCCAACCGTGCTCGATGGTGGCCGCATTCATCTGCGCGTAGCACCTGAGGTATCCGAACTTTCGCAGGCCGGGTCGCCTTTTGTGAGCGCAGGTGGTGCTACGGCCATACTGCCCAGTTTCACCACGCGTCGGGCTCAGACCACGGTTCAGTTGAGCGATGGACAGAGTCTGGCGATTGCCGGTCTGATTCGAAACAACGTCTCTAGCAGCGTCAAGCGACTGCCCTGGTTAGGCGAGCTGCCGATTCTGGGTGCTCTGTTCAGAAGTGCCGAATTTCAGTCTGATCAGTCGGAACTGATGTTCGTAGTAACCCCCCGATTGGTCAAGGCGCTTGCAACGCCGCCGCCGCTGCCGACAGATGCTTACCTCGCGCCCAACCGTGGCGAGCTTTATCTGGAAGGTCGTCTTGAGGGCTCAGGGCGCGCTGGTGTGCCAAACGATGGCCAGCCCGCAACGGGTCAAGGCAGCCAGGCGGAAGCGCCTGCGGCCGTTGAGGGTGTATCGCACGGTGGATTCCGCATTGACTAACGCCCCGCTTGTGAACCCCCATGAGACTTCTGATGAAAACATCCCCACTAAGAATTTCCGGCCTGGCCATGGCCAGTTTCACCCTGCTTGCATTGACCGCTTGCGCCACTCCCGAGCCGGACTCCTCCGGTGTGCAGATCGGGCAGGCTGTACGCCAGGCACGCGCTCTGCAGACGATCGACTTATCCGCGGCCGAGCGTGCGCCTGTTGAAGGCGGTGCCGATGCGGGTATTGCCGTCAGCGCTTGGCAGCGTTACCAGGAAAGCTTCCGGGCACCTGCGCAAAGCTTCGAGATTTTTGGAATCGGCGGTGCAAGTCGTTAGGGCGGGTGGGCCGGTGACTGGGTCGCCATGCCTCAATCGACGTCCTCGTCGATCCGGCACTGCGGGCCGACAGAGGGGAGCCGTCGCCGTGATCGCAGGCGTATCGCTTGCGCTTTTACTCGGCTTGGGTGCTCTGGTGTTTGATCTGTCAAGACTGTTTGTGGTGAAGGCTGAATTGCAGACCCTGGTAGATGCCTGCGCGCTTGCGGCGGCCCGACAACTGGGGCTTGGTCAGACAGATACCGCTTTGCTGCGTCGTGCTGAAGCCCATGGTCTGGCGCCGTCAGATCCCATGGCTGGCAGTCTTACCGGAGAGCCCAGACCCATCCAATCCGTGAATCGGGCAGACTTCCAGTCGGGTGTGATACCCGCAACGGCAATCTCGCTCAAGTTCGCACCTGCGCTTGACGGACCCTGGGTTGACGCTGGCTCGGCGTCGCCTATTGCGGCCAGGGGTGCGCGCTATGCGCGCTGCGAGGCGCGTATGAATGAGCTGCCCATGACCTTGATGCGTTTGGTGGGCCTCACGACATCGATGCCAGCCAGTGCGTCAGCGGTGGCCTCCCTACTGCCCGGTCAGACCGCCTGCACCTTTCCCATCGCAATGTGTAAAGCCCCCGCCACCAGTGCGAGCAGCTCGCCGCCCTTTGGTCTGGTTCCAGGCGAATGGAAAACCAGCCTGTCCGGGACTGGAAAGTCGCAGTCGTACGGGCCTGGAAACTTCGGCTGGATCGATCTGTCGCCACCCGCCGGCGGTGCTGACGAGTTGGCTGAACTCATTGAAGGTAAGGGATTATGCGATTTCACGACGGGCAGACCTGTGGGTGAAAGCGGTGTCAAAGCCAGTTTGACGGCATCGTGGAATGCCCGATTTGGTCTCTATCGCCCGGGTGGACCAGATGCTTCCGTCAGTCCGGGCGATTTCAGCGGCTTTGCCTATAACAACACCACCTGGCCACGCGGCCGTGATGCCTGGTCAGCACCTGACTCCGGATCGGCTGGCGTGCCCGCTAAGAATTTTCGCGATAGTCGAGCAGCATTCGTGCCCTATCAGGGTAATGCTGAGACGGGCATCAATGTGAATTACAGCCTGAACTGGAGCGCAGTCGAGCGAACCCAAAAAGGACGCGACCGACGCATCGTGGTCACACCTATCGTCGATTGTTCGGCCTGGAACGGCGTGGGAAGCGGTCAGCCGGTCGTCGAGGCCTGGGCCTGCACGCTGCTGCTGAGCCCGATCACCAATCCAGGTGGTGGAGGGTTCAGTACAGCGGTCGAATTTATTGGCATGGCTAATCAGCCGGGCTCACCCTGTGCGACCTCAGGCATTGCGGGTGGGTCGGGTGCCACGGGCCCCAAAGTGCCAGCTCTGGTTCAGTGATATGAGCGAGCAAAGTCCAACCCGCCACAGAGTCTGTCACTCAGCCCATTCACAGTCAGGCGTCGCTACAGTCGAACTCGCCTTTGTGGCCTCATTGCTCTTGGCGCTCTCGTTGGGCATCGCCGAGTTTGGGAGAGCGCTTTATACCTATGATGCGCTGGTTAAGTCGGCTCGATCAGCTTCGCGTTATCTGTCCACCAATATCGGGCCTGAGTCTCTGGAACGAACCCGATGCCTGGCGGTGTACGGCATACCCCTGTCGCCCTGCGAGCCCTCGATACCGCCGCTGATTGAGGGTCTGGCTCTTGATCAGGTTCGCATCGACCTGCCCTTTGACCTGCGCGCCAGCAACGGCACCCTGCTTCTGCCGGCGACGCCAGGTTTATCGGCACTGGTAGCTCGCGACGCTGCAGGGTTTGCGGTCGACGGCAATCTCGATCTGGTCACGGTCACGATCGGGCCGGCAGACTCGCCCTTCCGATTTAGCCCACTGTTGCCTTTCGTGTTGCCGGCCATACGCCTGGGCCCAGTCAGCAGCAGTATGCCGCTGGCCGCCTTTTGACATGAGGTTGCTGATATGAACACGATGAAGCGTATGCAGCGGGGTGCTGCCGCCGTCGAGATGGCTATTGTCAGTCTCATTTTTCTGAGTCTTCTGCTCGCTGTCATCGATCTGAGCCGCTGGTTGTATGCCTTCAACGCGGCGAGTGAAGCAACGCGACTCGGTGCTCGCCTAGCGGCGATCTGCGCTCGTGACATCACGAGGCAGAACGTAATTCGAATGCGCATGCAGCCCTTCGTGCCCGAACTGACGGCCGCTCGTGCCGAAACGGTTATCGGCTTCGACTATCAGGATGCTAACGGCCGTTCCGCGCCTTCATGTGGATCGACGGATTGTCGTCTGGTCAGTGTCTGGCTGCAGGGCCACACGATTCGATCAATTGCGTGGTTTCTGCCCGGTGAGATGGCCTTGCCGGCGGTACGCAGCTCGGTGTCGCGCGAAAGCATGGAAATCACCGAGGGCGTTTGCAGCGTGTGACCTATCAGGAGGAATTTCACCGATGTCCATCCGTATCAGTGTTGTGGGTGAAGATGCGAGCAGACTGTCAGGCATCGCAGCATCGCTACCCGCCACAAGCTCAGGCGTTGAGGTCAGCACTCAGGCTGGTGGTGTGATCGAGGCGCTTGCCGAGATCGAGCGTGCGCGTCCTGATCTGGCGATTGTGCATGTACCCGCACTGGGAGAAGCCGATCTGGACATCTTTGAGAACGCCCTCCTGGCCGCACCCACAACCGCCACCATTCTGTTGTCACCCCAAACCTCTGCCAGCTTTCTGCGTCAAGCCATGCGAGTCGGCATTCGGGAGGTTCTGTCGCTGCCCATGATCAACGGCGAACTGGCCTCGGCGATTAGCCGGCAGATCGAGCGCCTGGGTTTGCAGCGCAGTCCGGTTACTGGTGGACGCATTGTCGCTCTGGTGCCAGCTAAGGGCGGAGCCGGCGCGACCTTTATTACCAGTGCGCTGGGTGCGGCGCTGGCCGCGAGTGGTCTGCGTACCGTGCTGGTTGACCTGAATATTCCTTTTGGTGACGCAGCCCTCTATCTCAGTGAAACCCGTCCACCCGCCTCGCTTGATCAACTGGCTCGGCAGTCCGAACGTCTGGATGGCACGTTACTGGACGCCTCGTGCCTGGTGGTGTCGGAGCGTCTGCGTCTGCTGGCTGCGCCCGAGAGCGCTGAGAATTTCTCCGATGTCACCCCGGACGCGATTGACCGCATTTTGACTCTTGCACGACTGCGGCATCGATTTGTGCTGCTGGACATGGGACGTGGCGTGGACCCGGTCACGATCCGCAGTCTGGATCGCGCCGATGAGATTGTGCTGGTTGTACAGCTCAATGTGCCCTATCTGCATGCAGCGCGTCGTCAGATTGATTTGTACTCTGGCTTGGGCTACTCCCGCGACAAACTGCGTCTGCTGGTTAATCGGCAGGAGCGAGGCGGAGATATCGCCTTATCCGAGGTAACGCGAACGTTAGGGCTTCCGGTGAGTTATACCGTCCCCAACAGCTATCGGACAGTCACCTGGGCTGTCAACCATGGCATACCGGTCATCGATAGTGCGCCTCGCGATGCCGTCAGCCGCGCCATGATGGTTATTGCGCGGCAGATGGCGGGTGCGGCCGCCTCCTCGGAGGCGCCAAAACGTGGGAATCACTGATATGTCGTTGCGAGAACGCCTGGCGCAGCCGGCGCTTTCAGTGCCTGCGGGCGATCGAAATGTGCATCCAGCAGGCGATGATGGGGATGCCGCTGAAATCGCTTATCGGCGCATGCGCTCAGACCTGCATCGCCAACTGCTTGACCGAGTCGATCTGGGTTCTCTCGCCGTGTTGCCTGCGACGCAGCTGGCCGATGAGCTGCGCGAACTGACCGAGCGTCTAATTAGCGAGTCGGGGCTGGTGTTGAATGCAGCTGATCGGCGACGACTTCTGGTTGACATCCGATACGAGGTCATGGGACTGGGCCCGCTTGAGCCACTGCTGGCCGACCCGGGCATATCGGATATTTTGGTCAACACGCACCGACATATTTTCGTCGAACGCGGTGGACGCCTGGAACATACGGAGATTCGATTCGACAGCGAGCAGCATCTGCTGAAAATCATTGACAAGATCGTTTCCCGGGTAGGGCGCCGTATCGATGAATCCAGCCCTATGGTGGATGCGCGCCTGGCCGATGGCTCGCGAGTCAACGCGATTATTTCGCCCCTGGCGATTGACGGAGCGCTGCTGTCGATTCGGCGCTTCTCGGCCACTCCCCTCACGATGTCGAGCCTTGTCTCAAGCGGCAGTGTCGCGCAGCCGGTTGCCAATCTGCTGTCGGCCATGGTTAGAGGTCGGCTCAACATACTGGTGTCCGGTGGCACAGGTGCCGGCAAGACGACGCTGCTCAACGTGCTGTCGGCGGCCATACCCGAGCACGAACGCATCGTAACCATTGAAGATGCAGCCGAACTCCAACTCCAGCAACCCCACGTGGTGCGACTCGAAACACGGCCTCCCAATATTGAGGGTCGAGGCGAAGTCACGCAGCGGGCTCTGGTGCGAAATAGTCTTCGTATGCGACCTGATCGAATCATCCTAGGCGAGGTCAGGGGTGCTGAAGCCTTCGACATGCTGCAGGCCATGAATACCGGACATGAAGGGTCATTGGCGACGATTCATGCCAACACGCCACGCGATGCGCTGTCGCGTCTGGAAAACATGCTGGGTATGGCGGGCATCGCTCTTTCACCGCGCGCGATGCGCCAGCAGGTCGCCTCAGCGATTCAGGCTGTGATTCAGGTCAGTCGCTTTGCCGACGGTTCTCGGCGCCTGGTGAGTCTGTCCGAGGTGAGTGGCATGGAGGGCGAGGTGATCACCATGCAGGAGATTTTCGGTTTTCGGCAGACGGGAGTTGATTCGGGCGGAAGGGTACAGGGCAGCTTTCACGCCAATGGCGTGCGTCCACGATTTATGGATCGCCTGCGGGAACGCGGTCTGGTTATGGATGATTCGACCTTTACACCGGGTCCGCTGTCGACCGACCAATATCGGGGGAAAGCCTGAGATGGATGCCTTTTGGCTGCTGGCCCTGCTGGGGGCCTTTCTTGCGGTGGCGTTGGCTATTGAGGGCGTGTGGCTGTACTGGCATGACCGTTATGGTCCGCAGGCGCAGCGTCTGGCGCGGCGACTTGCTCAGGTTGCTTCCGGGTTTCACGGGACTGCGGAGTCTGAATCTGGTCGGCCGCGTTTACGGGCTCTGCCTGAGGACGGGACGCTGGCGGCTTGGTTTGCGCTCTCGTCTGCCGGACGCTGGCTGGATACATTGCTGCGCCAGTCGGGCAGTGCGCTGACGGTTACTCGCTTGTCTTTGGCGAGTCTAATTGCGGCTGGTCTGGGCGGAGTGGGCTCATTCGCAGTCGGGCTGTCCGCGGTGACGTCCTTGCTCACCGCATTCTTGATTCTCACGCTGCCCGTGCTCGTACTGCTCAGACGGCGTCAGCGGCGTCTCGTCCAGATCGGTAAACAATTACCGGATGTGGTCGATCTTTTGGGTCGGGCATTGCGCGCCGGTCATGCTTTACCAACGGCCTTGCAGATGGCTGCCACCGAGGGGCCTGAGCCCCTGGCCAGCGAGATCGCCCTGGTGAACGAGGAGATCGCTTTTGGGGTGAGTCAGCATGAGGCCCTGCAGAAACTTGCTCAGCGTTTACCCATAGACGATGTGCGGTATCTGGTGATCGCGGTACTCCTGCAGCGCGAGACAGGTGGCAATCTGGCTGAACTTCTGGACAACATCGGCCGGTTAATCCGCGCGCGACTGCAATTGCAGATGAAAGTACGGGTCTTATCGGCCGAGGGACGATTGTCAGCCTGGATTTTGACGGTGCTGCCGTTTGCTCTGGCTGCTGTCATCACCGCGATCAACCCAGAGTTGAGTCGGGTGCTCACCACTGACCCGGTCGGTGTCCAGCTGGTTACCGCATCGCTGGGCATGATGCTGCTGGGCATTGTCTGGATGCGTGCCATCGTGTCCATTCGGGTATGAGGTTTCCATGCAGGCAGATCTGATTCTGTTGCTGGCTTTCGCAGCCGGATTTCTCGCTGTGCTTGGCACAGTGCTTGCGTTTTCACGCTCGGGTCGACTGGTGCGGCGCCTGCGTCAAATCGCCTCGAATCAATCGGGTGCGCGCCGCCATGCCTCCACGGCATCGGTCTGGCAGCAGCGGGTCGCTCGCGTCAGCGAAAGACTCGCCCGACTGGCGACGCCACAGTCGGCGTCTGAAGTCGGCACATTGCGCCGACGACTGATGAATGCAGGCATTTATTCAAGCGATGCCCTGCCCCGGTTTTTTGCGGCCAAGGCTGCGCTGAGTCTGCTGCTGCCACTTGCGGCGACCGGGCTTACCGGCGCGTTGGGCGTGGCCCCGCCCGGATGGCAGGGTCTGGCCCTGTTATTGGCTTTGGCAGCGCTGGGTTATCTCTTGCCGAGTCTTGTGATCAGTAACATGGCAGCGAGGCGGCACCGTAGTCTGTTTGAATCGTTTCCCGATGCCCTTGACCTGATGATTGTGGGTGTTGAGTCGGGGCTTGGCTTAGATGCGGCCATCAGTCGCGCGGGCACCGAGATGCGTCTGCGCAGCCCAGCTTTAGCCGAGGAGCTCGCGCTGGTCTCCATGGAGCTTAGGGTGGGCGCGATGCGCGAGCAGGCTCTGCGCAACTTCGCTTTACGCAGTGGTGTGGAAGAAATCGGCGGGTTTGTCACCCTGGTCACGCAGGCTGAACGTTTTGGGACCAGCGTTGCGGACGCCTTGCGCGTACAGGCCGACGCGTTGCGAACCCGCCGACAACTACTGGCTGAAGAGCGCGCTGCCAAGGTGCCGTTAAAGCTGCTCTTTCCGCTGATTTTCTTCGTGTTTCCCTCCCTGTTTACGGTGCTGCTGGGCCCTTCAGTGATTCGTATCTGGCGGATCATGCTGCCGGCGATGCAGTCCATCTCATGAGTTCGCACACGATGATCACGCTTTGCTACCGACTGCGGCGCGGCGCCTGGTTGGGTTTGCTCTGGCTAGGGGGGTGCGCTTCAGGGGTGGGCGTGCAGCAGGGCTTGCCCGGCGAGCAGCGCGCGTCGATTCGCCAGGAAGATTCGACCACCACCGTCAAAGTGCAGCCACTGTTTCGGGTTGGGGGGCAGTGGGTACACCCACAAGATGATGCAAGTCGGCTGAACCGAGCGGGTCTTGTCGATTGGCGGTCTGGCGATCGGCCTCGGGCGATTGAGCGCTGGCAGCGCGCGGCACAAATCGCCCCGCAGGATGCGGCCGTTCAAAACAATCTGGGCTATGCGCTCATGACCATGGGTGAGCTTGAGCAGGCTTGGCCAGCCCTGCGCGCGGCGTTTGCCGCAGATCCGAATAACCTAAAGACGCGGGCCAATATTCAGGCTTTTGGTCGGGCTTGGCGCGCGCGCTGCGCAGAACTAGGCGACTGCCATGGCAGAATCGCGCCCTCAGCAGCAGCCATTTCCTCAGCCCGACATGTCGACTCCGTCTCCCGCCAGCCTGTCCCACCTGACTGATCTCGCCCCTGATGCGCTCAACGACCACCAGGTCCAGGCGCGTATCGTGCAGACGCTGAGTACCGAACTCGGTGTACGGATTGGCCAGGTGACCGCGACCCTCGATTTACTGGATGGCGGCGCCACGGTTCCGTTCATTGCCCGGTATCGTAAGGAAGCAACCGGTGGACTTGACGATATTCAGTTACGTCAGCTGGCTGAACGCCTCACGTATCTGCGCGAGCTTGAAGACCGTCGGGCCGCAGTGTTGCGCAGCATTGCCGAGCAGGGCAAGCTCGATGCGCCTCTGACAGCCCTCATCGTGGCGGCGCAGACCAAACAGGCGCTTGAGGATCTGTATCTGCCCTACAAACAGAAGCGGCGTACCCGAGGACAGATCGCGCGTGAGGCGGGGCTTGAGCCGCTGGCTGATCGGCTGCTGGCTGACCCCGATCAGGTTCCGGCTGAGCTTGCCCTGCAGTTTCTGCGGCCGCCCGATGCAAACGGCGAGCACGGCGTTGCCGACGTGAAGGCTGCGCTCGAGGGAGCTCGCGACATCCTTGCAGAGCGCTTTGCGGAGCGTGCTGATGTTCTCGAAAGCTTGCGCGAGACACTCTGGAGCCGTGGTTGGATCTATGCCAAGGTCTTTGAAGACAAACGGGCCGAGGGTGAAAAATTCAGCGACTACTTTGACCACGGAGAGGCTATCGCCGCGGTGCCCTCACACCGCGCGCTGGCGCTTTTTCGGGGCCGCCAGCAGGGTGTCTTGTCGTTGCGCATCGGTCTTGAACCCAGTTCGGACGGCCTGCAGCCCCATCCGCTGGTGATTCGTCTGGCGGGAATCGTGGGGCTGGGCGCTTCGATCGGGGGAGGTCGAGCCGCTGACTCCTGGCTAAGCGAAGTGGTGCGCTGGTGTTGGCGGGTGAAGCTGTTGCCGCATCTGGAGACAGCCTTGTTTGGTCGCCTGCGTGAAGCCGCTGAAACCGAGGCGATTCGGGTTTTTGGCGCCAATCTGAAAGACCTGCTGTTGGCAGCGCCCGCTGGCCCGCGCGCTGTGATGGGCCTGGACCCGGGCGTACGTACGGGCGTGAAGGTCGCAGTGGTCGACCGAACCGGTCGGGTCGTCGACACCAGCACGGTCTATCCGCACGAACCGCGTCGCGACTGGGAAGGTGCACTGGCGACGCTGGCGGCTCTGGCACGCGAGCATGGTGTTGAACTGATTGCGGTGGGTAATGGAACCGCATCGCGCGAAACCGAGCGTCTCGTGGCTGAGCTGATGCGTCGCCATGCTGAACTAGGCGTAAAAAAGCTGGTCGTGAGTGAGGCGGGCGCCTCGGTTTATTCGGCCAGCGAACTCGCTTCCAAAGAGCTGCCTGAGCTCGATGTCAGTCTGCGCGGGGCAGTATCGATCGCCCGCCGTCTGCAGGATCCGTTGGCGGAACTGGTCAAGATAGAGCCCAAGGCGATCGGTGTCGGGCAGTACCAGCACGATGTCAATCAGCGTGAGTTGGGGCGGGCCCTGGACGGTGTGGTGGAAGATTGCGTGAATTCGGTCGGTGTCGATCTGAATACCGCATCGGTCGCGCTGCTGGCTCGGGTATCAGGCTTGTCGAATCTGGTCGCGCAGCGCATTGTCGAGCGCCGTGACCGGGAAGGTCCATTTCGCAGTCGCGAGGAACTCAAGTCGGTGGGCTGGCTGGGTGCCAAGGCCTTTGAGCTGGCCGCAGGGTTTCTGCGCATTCGCGATGGCGATAACCCGCTGGATGCGTCAGCGGTCCACCCTGAGGCTTATCCAGTGGTTGAACGAATTGTGGCGCGGCTTAACCGAAGCGCTCGCGAAATCATTGGCCGGCGGGACGCTCTGCGGGGCGTTCAGGCTAGCGAATTCATCGATGAGCGTTTCGGTGAGCCCACCATCCGTGACATCCTGACCGAGCTTGAGAAGCCCGGGCGCGACCCGCGCGGTGAGTTCCGCACCGTCACCTTTAAGGAAGGCGTCGAGGAGTTGTCAGATCTCAGGCCGGGAATGCGCCTTCAGGGTGTGGTCACCAATGTGGCCAATTTCGGCGCGTTTGTAGATATCGGAGTTCATCAGGATGGGCTGGTGCACATCTCGCAGCTGGCAGATCGCTATGTTGCTGACCCCCGCGATGTCGTTAAGGCCGGACAGGTCGTCAGCGTGATGGTCGTTGAGGTCGATGCAGCACGCCGTCGCATCGCTCTGTCCATGCGTAGCGACGCCAAGCCTTCTGCGACCCCTGCCCGTGCGGAGAGCTCTGCGGCTGCTCACCGACCGGCCCCGGGTGCGCCCCATCGTGGTCAAGGCGCAGCGACGCCTCGTGCTGCGGCGGGCTCACGCGCTGCACAGACCGCCCCAGCGACCGCGTTGGGCGAGGCATTGGCCCGTGTCATCCGCCGTTAAGTTTGTCAGCCAGAGCCGTGTTGGGCTGCATTTCCCGGACCCGGGACGGTTTCACACCGGCCGAGCTGGGGCGATAATCACCTGATCGCACCTCGAGTGGAGAGCAAAAGCATGAATGACGGTCTTATTGTCGGCGCCCAGGTCATTGATGGGACCGGAGCCGCCGCGTTTGAAGCCGATGTTGCCTTCAAGGGCGGCCGAATCGTGGCCGTCGGTGCCGAGGCATCCCGTATGCCAGCCCGTGAGCGTATCGATGCGCACGGACTCAGCCTGATGCCCGGCATCATTGATAACCATACCCACTACGATGCACAGATCACCTGGGATGCGTATTGCATGCCGTCCCCCCTGCTGGGCGTCACGACGGCCGTGATCGGCAACTGTGGTTTTACCATCACACCATGTCGACCGGGCGATCGTGAGCGCATCATGCGTAACCTCACGCAGGTCGAAGGCATGTCGCTTGACGTGCTGCGGCGCGGCATCGACTGGCAGTTCGAGTCGGTAGCCGACTATCTAGGCTTTATCGAGCGACGCGGCTCGGCCATTAACGTGGCAGCCTTCGTGGGGCACTCGTCGGTGCGAACCTTTGTCATGGGCGATGAGGCATCCACGCGCGCTGCCACCGAGGAAGAGGTTGCCCGCATGCGAGAACTGGTGCTCGAGGGGCTGAAGGCCGGGGCGATCGGTTTTGCCACCTCGACCTCTCCCGCGCACAACGGCGAGGGTGGCATTCCCATGCCGTCTCGACTGGCTGACGAGCACGAAATGCGTACCCTGGTGGGTTGTCTCGGTGAGGCGGGTCACGGGCTGTTCATGCTCACCAAGGGTGGGCATACCCGCATCGACTTTCTGGAGTCTCTGGCTGCCGATACCGGGCGTCCTGTGGTCATAGCGGCCCTTCTGCACAACAGCACCAACCCCAAGGCGGTGTTTGCCGATCTTGATGCGATTGCAGCTGCGCGCGCGCGCGGTCACCGCCTGATAGGGGCCATCTCCCCGTGTCCGTTGACCAATGACTTCACCATGCACTCGCCCTATCCCGTGGAAGGGTTGCAGTCCTGGAAGCCACTGCTCGGACTGAAAGCTGAGGCTTTCAAAGCCAAGCTGCGCGATCGACAGGTTCGCGATGCCATCCGCGCCGAGCTATCGCAGCCAGCGGTTTTCCGACTGTTTAACGGCGAGTGGGATAAGGTTCAGGTCGTTGAGGTCCGTGACGCGCAGCGCCGGTCGCTCGAGCATCGTTCCATCGCTGAACTGGCTGCGCAAGCCGGCGTTGATCCGCTCGATTTCATGTTTGATCTGGCGTTGGACGAAGACCTCGACACCGTATTTTCAGCGGTGCTGCTCAACTCCGATGAGGAGGCGGTAGCTCGCATGCTGCGACACCCCGCCAGCCTGGTTTCACTGTCCGATGCCGGCGCACACCTGACATTTTTCAACGATGCCGGCTTTGGTCTTCATCTGTTGGGGCACTGGGTACGGCGTAAAGGCGTTCTCGATTGGCCAACCGCGGTGCACAAGCTGACGGGTGAACCAGCGTCGGTTTATGGCATTCGAGATCGGGGTCGCATCGCAGCTGGATGCTGGGCCGATCTGCTGTTGTTTGACCCTAAGACAGTCGACCGCGGTCCCAAAGAGCGCGTTCATGATCTGCCTGGTGGCGGTGCCCGTCTGACGACACCAGCCGTGGGTGTGCATGGGGTTTGGGTTAACGGCAGCCGACTGGTCGATGAGCGCGGTGCTGTCATGTCTGCGGCGGCAGTCAAGGGTGCGGCTGATACGGGTAGCCTGCCAGGGCTGCTGCTGCGTGACTTTATCGCCTGATCTGGGCCATCCGCCCGACCGAGTTTTTGTGATCTACTTGCGCGCATTCAATCTCAACGGCCTTGCCAGGGCACACCATGAAATTTCGATTCCCCATCATCATCATTGACGAAGACTGGCGCTCAGACTCAGCCAGTGGCCTGGGCATACGGGCGCTGGCCAAGGCGGTTGAAGACCAGGGCTTTGAGGTGGTGGGCGGCTTCACGTATGTGGATGTCACGATGGTGGCCAATCAGGCTGCCCGGGCTTCGGCATTCATCGTATCGATCGACGATGAGGAAATCAGCACCGATGGTGCCGAGAGCGCGGCCGTAACCGATTTGCGTAAGTTCATCATCGAAACCCGGCGGCGTAACGAGCACATTCCTATTTTTCTATTTGGCGAAACCCGTACGTCGCAGCATATTCCCAACGACATTCTCAAAGAGCTGCACGGCTTTATCCACATGTTTGAGGACACGCCCGAGTTCGTGGCGCGCACCATCATCCGTGAGGCTAACAACTATCTGTCGTCGTTATCGCCGCCTTTCTTCAAGGCCTTGGTCAACTACGCCCATGACGGCTCGTATTCATGGCATTGCCCCGGGCATTCGGGTGGTGTGGCCTTTCTGAAGAGCCCTGTGGGCCAGATGTTTCATCAGTTCTTTGGTGAAAACATGTTGCGCGCCGACGTCTGCAATGCCGTCGATGAGCTGGGTCAGCTGCTTGATCACACCGGCCCGGTGGCTGCTTCCGAGCGTAATGCAGCGCGCATTTTTGGCTCTGACCATTTGTTTTTCGTCACCAATGGCACCAGTACCTCCAACAAAGTGGTCTGGCATGCCAACGTTGGCACCGACGACGTGGTGCTGGTCGATCGCAACTGCCACAAGTCCATCCTGCATGCCATCATCATGACGGGCACGGTGCCGATCTTTCTGCAGCCCACACGCAACCATCTGGGCATCATCGGCCCGATACCGCTTGAAGAATTTGATCCGGCCAATATTCAGCGCAAGATCGACGCTAACCCGCTCATTCGGAACAAGTCAGCGCGACCGCGTGTCATGACCATCACCCAGTCCACCTACGATGGCGTGATCTATAACGTTGAGACCATCAAGAAGACGCTGGGTAGTTACATCGAGAATCTGCACTTCGATGAGGCATGGCTTCCGCATGCCGCGTTTCACCCTTTCTATCATGAGTTTCATGCCATCGGACCTAACCGGCCGCGGTGCAAAGACGCCATGATTTATTCGACCCAGTCCACGCACAAGTTGCTGGCGGGTCTTTCACAGGCCTCGCAGATTTTGGTGCAGGACTCTGAGACGCGTAAGCTCGATCAGTACCGCTTCAATGAAGCCTACCTGATGCATACCTCAACCAGTCCGCAGTACGCCATCATCGCGTCCTGCGATGTGGCGGCGGCCATGATGGAGCCGCCCGGCGGCACGGCCCTGGTTGAAGAGTCTATTTTCGAGTCGCTTGAGTTTCGGCGCGCCATGCGTAAAGTCGATGCCGAGTTTGGGCAAAGCTGGTGGTTTACGGTGTGGGGCCCCAAGGAATTGGCGGGCACTGGTATCGGTCGCCGCGAGGACTGGTTTCTAAAGAGTAGTGATCGCTGGCATGGCTTCGGCAAACTGGTCACCAACTTCACTATGCTTGATCCGATCAAGTCCACCATCGTGACCCCGGGGCTTGATATCAACGGGCGCTTTGCGCCCTGGGGAATTCCGGCAGCCATCGTCACCAAGTACCTGACCGAGCACGGTGTGGTGGTTGAGAAGACCGGGCTTTATTCGTTTTTCGTCATGTTTACCATCGGTATCACCAAAGGGCGCTGGAATTCACTGGTCACCGAACTACAGCAATTCAAGATGGATTACGACGCCAACCAACCGCTGTGGCGGGTCATGCCCGAATTTGTGCAGGCGCATCCGAATTATGAGCGCGTCGGGCTGCGCGATCTGGCCCAGCAAATTCACGAGGAATACAAAAAACACGATGTGGCGCGGGTCACCACCGAGATGTATCTGTCCCCCATGGAGCCGGCCATGAAGCCGTCTGATGCGTTCGAGTGCCTGGCCCATCGCAAGGTTGATCGTGTGCCTATCGACGAACTTGAGGGCCGAGTCACCACCATGCTGGTGACGCCCTATCCCCCCGGCATTCCCCTGCTGATTCCGGGTGAGCGCTTTAACCGGTCCATTGTTGAGTACCTTAAGTTCGCACGCTCCTTCAATGCACGGTTTCCGGGCTTCGACACCGATGTGCACGGGCTGCTTACCGAGCGAACGGCCGCCGGCGAACAGTACTTTGTTGACTGCGTCAAGGTGTAAGCCATGCAATCCGACCTGCATCCGCAAAGCGTGGCCCTGCTCGAGCGTCTCGGTGCGCCGCCGACGCGCTACAGCGTCGATCTGGCCCGCCAGGGGCATGAGCGTTTGTCGCAGTGGATCTGCGGTACGGCGCCGGCGGTCTACAAGGTGGATGAGTGGGTTGTTCCGGCTGATATCGCACCGGGCTTACATGCACTAGAACGCGAGCGTCTTCAGTCGCTGGGTGGGCTGCAGCAGCTGGCCCAGCCAGCAGCGCTCAGGGTGCGGCGTTTCGTGCCCAGTGCGCAGGCTCGCACCGCCCTGGTGTGGCTGCATGGCGGCGGCTGGGTACAAGGCACGCTCGATACCAATGACACCGTCTGCCGGCAGCTGGCGATAGCCTGCAATACGCAGGTTTTGGCGGTTGACTATCGTTTATCGCCTGAAGTCTGTTTTCCTGCGCCTGTTGGTGACGCGGCACGTGCCTTCGCCTGGGCTCATGCGCAAGCGTCGGCGCTGAATCTGAATCCAGACAGTATTGCTCTGGGGGGTGATAGTGCCGGAGGCCATCTTGCCATCACGGCAGCGCGCTGGCTGCGTGAGGCGGGGCTGGCCATGCCTGCGGCGCTTGCTCTGGTGTATCCGGTCGCCGATAGCAGGCTCAACACGCCGTCCATGCAGCACTATGAGTCGGGGTATTACCTCTCGCGTGCCCAAATGAGCTGGTTCTGGTCGGTGTTCATGGGCGGGCTGACTGTTTCAGATTCCCATCCAGACCTGTCACCTGCCTTGGCACCTGATCTGGCCGGGCTACCCCCCACTCATGTATTGCTGGCGCAATGCGACATTTTGCGTGATGAGGGGCTGGCCCTGGCAGAGGGTCTGGCGCGAGCCGGCGTTGAGGTGTCGCTGGACTGCCTTCCCGGCATGCTTCACGGCTTCATACGCTTTGGTGCCTGTATTGACGGAGCCCACCAGGCAATCGCCTGCGTAGGCCGCCAGCTGAGGCATCGCATCCCAGGCTGAGCCCCAGTCGTTGTCCGGCGAGGATGCCCTGCCCGTACGAGGGCTGCCGCGCAACTCAGACGTCTACCGAGCGCGCCCGACGTACAAAGGGCAGATACACCAGACGCGTGCCGGCGATTCTGTCGTGTAGTGCCTGATGGTCTTTATCGAAAAGACACCAGATCCAATTGGCTGGCAGCAGCAGATAAAGCCAGGGGTTGATGAATTTTCCGGCGGCCAGGGCCGCTACGGGAAGGGCCAGCGCCGCGGCGAAGCGGACCGCGGCTCTGGGGGCCGAGAGCGGTGCGCCGTTACGGTCAACGACGCCCAGAGACATGGTTTTCATGGGAAGCGAGTACCGTCCTGCGCTCCAGAAGAACACGAAATAGCCGCCCAGCACGCCGGTGGTAAAGACCTGAAAAGCGGTGCGAAGCGGGCCCGGTTCACCCCGGAATTGGGTGAGCGCCGAGAAGGCGTAGTCAGCAAACCAGAGCACCCCGAACAAAATCACCGCCTCGTATACGCTTCCCATCAGGCGTCTCCACGGTGTGGCAGGACTGGGTACGACAGCGGGCTCGGATGAAGAAGTGGGCGTATGCGCCTGCGCATAGCCTTGCGAGTGGGCAGGCGTCTGCGCTTGCGAGGGGACGGCGGGCGCAATGGGCGCGGACGGAATGGGCGCGGACGGAATGGGCGCGGACGGAATGGGCGGCTCGGGATTGCTCATGGTGCGGTGCATTATCCTGCTAAACTCACAAGCTCGCCCTTCAGGAAACACGGTCTCGGTAAGGGCTTTTACCCGCGAGGGAATAACCCGCACCACTCAATCGCATCCCCCCGATCAGGGCATTCAAGGGCTCAAAAGTCGTCCATAAGGCGACGCGAGAGCCCCCGATCAACCTCTCAGGTCCCGTTGCAAGGTCTGTGTCGCGGCCGGTTTGTGCGCTTAATGCGTGTGAACAGTCATGGCGCCGGCGGGCGGGCTCCCTGGTTTTTGAAAGGACCAAGGTCCCATGGAAATCTCAGGCGCAGAAATCGTTGTCCGTTGCCTTCATGAAGAAGGCGTCAAGCATCTGTTCGGTTATCCCGGCGGTGCTGTGCTCTACATCTACGACGAAATCCACAAGCAGGACAAGTTTGAGCACATTCTTGTCCGGCACGAGCAGGCCGCTGTGCACGCGGCCGACGCGTATGCCCGGTCCACCGAGGAAGTGGGCGTGTGCATTGTTACCAGCGGGCCTGGGGTGACCAACGCTGTCACCGGCATTGCCACCGCGTACATGGACTCGATACCCATGGTGATCATCAGCGGTCAGGTGCCCACGCACGCCATCGGTGAGGACGCCTTTCAGGAATGCGACACCGTCGGAATCACGCGGCCATGTGTCAAGCACAACTTTCTCGTGAAAGACGTCAAAGAACTGGCGCTCACGATGAAGAAAGCCTTCCACATCGCGCGCTCAGGCAGGCCTGGGCCTGTGCTGGTGGACATTCCCAAGGATGTCACCCGCAACAAATGTCGGTTCGAATACCCCGAGCAGGTTTCAATGCGTTCGTACAACCCGGTGACCAAAGGGCATCAGGGTCAGATTCGCAAAGCGCTTTCGCTCTTGCTGGCGGCCGAACGACCCATGATTTACACCGGCGGTGGTGTCATCCTGGCCAATGCCTCGCCTGAGCTCAATCGTCTGGTTGACCTGCTGGGCTTCCCGGTGACGAATACCCTCATGGGATTGGGCGGTTATCGGGCAAGTGACCGAAAATTTGTCGGTATGCCTGGCATGCATGGCACGTACGAAGCCAATATGGCCATGCAGCACTGTGATGTGCTGATTGCCATCGGTGCCCGGTTTGACGATCGCGTCATTGGCAATCCGCGTCACTTCGCTCAGAACCCGCGCAAGATCGTCCATGTCGATATCGATCCTTCATCGATTTCCAAGCGGGTCAAGGTTGATGTTCCTATCGTGGGCGACGTGCGTGAAACACTGACCGACCTGCTCGCACTGGTTGAGCAGGCCTATGCCGCCGGTCAGCGGCCCAATGCGGCGGCCCTTGATGCCTGGTGGAAGCGGATCGAAGAGTGGCGCTCGCGTCAGTGCCTCAAGTACAAGAACAGCAGCGATGTCATTAAGCCGCAGTTCGTCGTTGAAAAGCTCTGGGAAGTTACCGGCGGTGATGCCTATGTCACCTCGGATGTGGGCCAGCACCAGATGTTCGCCGCCCAGTACTACGGTTTTGACAAACCACGCCGCTGGATCAATTCGGGTGGCCTGGGCACCATGGGCGTGGGCCTTCCCTACGCCATGGGCGTGCTGCTGGCTAATCCTGGCTCGCAGGTGGCCTGTGTCACCGGCGAGGGCTCCATCCAGATGTGTATCCAGGAGCTTTCGACGTGCAAGCAGTATCAGCTGCCCGTCAAGATCGTTAACCTCAATAATCGTTACCTGGGCATGGTGCGGCAGTGGCAGCAGATTGAATATGGCAGCCGCTACTCTGAGTCATACATGGATGCGCTGCCTGACTTTGTTGCTTTGGCGGAGGCCTATGGGCACGTCGGCATGCGCGTTGATCGACCGCAGGATGTTGAGCCTGCCCTGCGCGACGCCTTTGGTAAGTATCGCGACCGATTGGTTTTCCTGGATTTCATCACTGACCGTGAGGAGAACGTTTGGCCCATGGTGCAGGGTGGCAAAGGTCTGACCGAGATGCTGCTCGGTTCCGAAGATCTCTGAGGGAGCGGCTGCGATGAGACATATCATTTCCGTGCTGATTGAAAACGAGGCCGGCGCTTTGTCGCGCGTGGTGGGGCTGTTTTCTGCCCGTGGCTACAACATCGAAACGCTCACGGTCGCGCCGACTGAAGACCAATCGTTGTCGCGCATGACCATCGTAACCACGGGTTCGGACGACGTGATCGAGCAGATCACCAAGCAGCTCAATCGCCTGATCGATGTCGTTAAGGTGGTCGACCTGATCGAAACGCCTTACATCGAGCGTGAGCTCATGCTGATCAAGCTGCGCGCAGTGGGTAAAGAGCGCGAGGAGCTTAAGCGTATGGCCGACATTTTTCGCGGCCGCATCATCGACGTCACCGACAAGACCTACACCATTGAGCTCACGGGCGACAGCAGCAAACTCGATGCGTTCATTGACGCGGTCGACCGTGGCGCCATTCTGGAAACCGTCCGCACCGGAAGTTCCGGCATTGCCCGGGGCGAGCGCGTGCTGCGTGTCTGACCCTATCCACTTACAAGGAGGATTCAATGAAGGTTTTTTACGATAAAGACTGCGATCTCAAACTCATAAAGGGTAAGAAGGTCGCCATCATCGGCTATGGCTCCCAGGGGCACGCGCACGCGCAAAACCTCAATGATTCTGGTGTCAAGGTCACTGTCGGCGTGCGTAAAGGCGGCCCGTCGTGGGACAAGGTCAAGAAGGCCAAGCTCAACGCCGCTGAAATCGCTGATGCAGTCAAAGGTGCTGACTTCGTCATGATGCTGATGCCCGACGAGCATATCGCGGCGGTTTATCGGGCCGAGGTTGAGCCGAATATGAAGAAGGGCGCGACACTCGCCTTCGCGCACGGCTTCAACATTCACTACGGCCAGGTTATGCCTCGTGAAGACATCGATGTTGTGATGGTCGCCCCCAAGGCACCTGGACATACCGTGCGCTCCACGTATGCGGGCGGCGGCGGTGTGCCCATGCTGGTCGCTCTCCATCAGGACAAAAGCGGCCGTGCGCGTGATCTGGCCCTGTCGTATGCCTGCGCCATCGGTGGTGGTCGTGCTGGCATCATCGAGACCAACTTCCGTGAAGAGACCGAGACCGATCTGTTCGGCGAGCAGACTGTGCTGTGCGGCGGTACGGTTGAGCTCATCAAGGCCAGCTTTGAGACCCTGGTTGAGGCGGGTTACGCGCCCGAGATGGCCTACTTTGAGTGCCTGCATGAGCTCAAGCTGATTGTCGACCTCATCTATGAGGGCGGCATCGCCAACATGAACTACTCCATTTCCAACAACGCCGAGTTTGGTGAGTATGTGACCGGGCCGAAGATTGTCACGGCTGAGACCAAGCAGGCCATGAAAGAGGTCCTTGAGCGTATTCAGACGGGCGAATATGCCAAGCAGTTCATCCTCGAAAATCGTGCGGGTGCGCCCACCCTCTTGTCTCGCCGTCGCATGATGGCCGAGCACCCGATTGAAGTCGTGGGTGAAAAGCTGCGCGCCATGATGCCCTGGATCAAGGCCAACAAGCTGGTCGATAAGTCGCGCAACTGACGCGTACGTATGTTTGTCGCACCCGCTGAGCTCAGCGGGTGCGCGTCTTTCCATCTCTTTGATGGGGACGTCAGGTGGCCGGTATCCTGTCGGCCGTATACTGATTCAATGAATACGCTGTTCAGACAGCCGCCGCAGCCTGAGCTCAATAGCGCCTGGCAGGACTGGCTTACCGAAAATATTGCGCGGGGTTGCGCAGAGACTGATCTCATTGAGGTGATGGTCAGCAACGGCTTTACGGCGCAGTACTCGGCAGCGGCGGTATCTATCGTCAGGGCTCTTACCGAGCGCGTCAGGCGCGATGCGCCCGCAGCGGTCGCTGCCGCGTACCGCGCTGACCCCATCCGTCTGCCGGACGCACCCCGCGTTCGGGCCCACGATCGCGAGGTTGGCATTGGCATGCTCATGCGTAGCCCAAACCTTGCGCTGATTGAGGCGCTGCTGTCCGCCGATGAGTGCGAGCAGCTCATCGCTCTCTCGGCAGGAAAGCTCACGCGCTCACGGGTCGTTGACCGTGCAGGCGGCGACAATTCAGTCAGTGCCGTGCGAACCAGCGAGGGAACCCACTTTGAGCGTGGCGAATACGCGCTCATCGCTCGACTCGAGGCGCGCATTGCATCGCTGACCGGTATTCCTGAATCGCACGGCGAACCCCTGCAGATCCTCCACTACAGCGGCGGCGATCAGTACAAAGCACATCATGACTATTTCGACCCTACCGATCCGGGAAGTGCGGCGCACACGGCGGTGGGCGGACAACGCGTGGCCACGCTCGTGATCTATCTCAATGAAGTTGCCGGTGGCGGAGATACGGTTTTCCCCCGAATCGGACTGGCAGTAAAGCCGCGCAGTGGGTGCGGGGTATATTTCGAGTACTGCAATGCCGCCAGCGAGCTTGACGATCGCTGCCTGCATGCCGGTGCGCCAGTCTCGACCGGCGAGAAGTGGATTGCCACCAAGTGGTTGCGCCAGCGGCCCTATCAGCAGGAGGCCTCATGAGTCACCCCCCACGTGAAGGGCTTGCACCACAGCGCTCGCGGCGTATTTATCTGTTGCCAAACGCACTGACCACGGCTGCGCTGTTCGCGGGCTTTTACGCGATCGTGCAGGCGATGAATTTACGCTTTGCCGATGCGGCTATCGCTGTATTTGTTGCCATGGTGCTCGACGGACTCGATGGCAGGGTGGCTCGGCTCACCAATACGCAAAGCGCCTTCGGAGAGCAGTACGACAGCCTGTCTGACATGGTGTCTTTTGGCGCGGCTCCGGCGCTCATTATTTATGAGTGGGCCTTGCGCGATCTGGGTAAGTGGGGTTGGGTGGCCGCCTTTATTTATGTCGCCGGTGCCGCACTTCGACTGGCACGGTTCAACACCAATATTGGTGTGGTCGACCGTCGTTTTTTTCAGGGGCTTCCCAGCCCTGCCGCAGCCGCACTCGTGGCAGGCCTGATCTGGGTAGCTACTGATCTGCGCGAGTCCCGCTTCATCAGTGCAACCGGCGCCGATCTGGCCTGGTTGGCCTGGGTCGTGACCGTGTTCGCGGGCATCACTATGGTGTCCAATGCCCCGTTTTACAGTGGCAAAGATTTCAACCTCAAGAAAAGCGTTCCCTTTGTCTTCGTCTTGGGACTGGTGTTGCTGTTCGCGATTATTTCTTCTGATCCACCCCTGGTTCTGTTTACCCTGTTCGTCATTTATGGCCTGTCGGGTTATGTGCTCTGGGGATGGCGCGCTTACCAGAGACGAGTCAAGAGCCAGGCCTGATGGGCCCTGACGGCAACCGGTCAGCCGCCACAGGCTGCTAAACTTATCGGCTTTGTCCGAATTTCAAAGGGTAGGTCATGAGCCGCCAGCGTCTGGTGGTTGGCAACTGGAAGATGAACGGCAGTCGTTCGTCCAACGCGCTTTTGCTCGATGCGCTCGTCGCATCAGCGGCAGATGCGGGCGCGCGCGCGACCGGGTCAATGCCTGTTCGATTGGCCGTTGCGCCGCCGTTTCCGTACCTTGCGCAGGTGGCTCAACGGCTTGCCGGTAGCGGCCTTGGCTGGGGCGCCCAGGACGTATCCGCTCAGGCTGATGGGGCCCACACCGGCGAGGTATCGGCTTCCATGCTGGTTGATATGGGATGCCAATTCGCGCTGGTGGGACACTCTGAGCGTCGTTCGCGATGGGGCGAATCCGACGCCAATGTTGCAGCCAAGGCTACCGCCGCACTGACCGCTGGGCTCATGGCAATTGTCTGTATCGGCGAATCGCTGAGCGAGCGCGAATCGGGTGCTACTGAGGCGGTTCTGTCACGCCAGGTGCAGGCCCTGAAGGCGCTGCCGTCCGAGCTCACTGCAAGACTGGCGCTGGCCTACGAGCCGGTCTGGGCGATTGGTACGGGCCGTTCGGCGACACCCGAGCTTGCCCAGGATTCCCATGCTTTTATCCGCCAGCAGCTCAAGGCAAGCATTGGTGCGGCGGCTGAGCTCATCCCAATTCTCTACGGCGGCAGCGTCAAACCCGACAATGCGTCGGCGCTGTTTGCCATGCCCGATATTGATGGCGGTCTTGTCGGCGGCGCGTCGCTGAAGGCTGCTGACTTTCTTGCCATTTGGCGCGCGGCGGGTTGACTGTCGTGGGCCGGCGTATCACCAACAACATCGCAACGGAGTAATGAATTATGGCCTGGCTCGCAACGCTTCTCACGGTCGTCCAGGTGCTGGCCGCCGTTGGCGTGATTATTTTGGTGCTCATTCAGCATGGTAAAGGCGCCGACATGGGAGCCGCCTTCGGCTCTGGTACTTCTGGCAGTCTGTTTGGCGCGACCGGCTCGGCAAATTTTCTAAGCCGGTCTACCGCGGGTCTCGCAGCGGTGTTTTTTGTGGCCACGCTGGCGTTGGCCTTCGTCGGATTCCAACGCCCCCAGGCGCCGAAAAGCGTCATGGAGGGTGATGTGCCCACCAGTACGTCGGTCAGGCCCTCGGATGTTCCCGATGGACGTCCTGCCGCAGTGGGGTCTGATAAGGCTGGCTCTGAAAAAAGCCGCCCGGCTGGAGACATACCGAAGTGATTCATCGTACAATTGAGTGCTATTTGTAGGCGATTGTTGCGCCGCAGTCTCACGCTCGGGTTTCCTCGGCCCGGCTGGCATCTGGGCTGTGGTGCTTCAGTGCAGGGCCGACGTGGTGAAATTGGTAGACACGCTATCTTGAGGGGGTAGTGGCGAAAGCTGTGCGAGTTCGAGTCTCGCCGTCGGCACCAGAGCACTCCGCGAAGACGGAGGCAAACATGCGGCGTCGTTGCGCTTTGCAGACCAAAGCGCAGTCGCTGTCAGGGATGGGTCTGTAATGGTCGAAAGTTATCTGCCGGTACTGCTGTTCATCCTTGTGGGCATCGGTGTCGGCATCGGGCCGATGGTGATCGGTAAGCTGCTCGGTCCGAGCCGCCCCGATCCTGAAAAGCTGTCGCCGTACGAGTGCGGCTTTGAGGCCTTTGAAGACGCGCGCATGCAGTTTGACGTGCGGTACTACCTCGTCGCCATCCTCTTTATCCTCTTCGACCTTGAGATCGCCTTCTTGTTTCCCTGGGCGGTATCTCTGGGGGCTATCGGGTTCACCGGATTCATGGCCATGATGGTATTTCTGGCCATTCTGGTTGTCGGATTCATTTATGAGTGGAAAAAAGGCGCGCTCGACTGGGAGTAACCCCGTCGATCAGCCGGAAGCGGAGCAGGACGCATGAGCATCGAAGGCGTACTCAGCCAAGGTTTCGTCACGACCCAGGTCGACAAGCTGGTCAACTGGACCCGAACGGGTTCGTTGTGGCCCATGACCTTTGGTTTGGCCTGCTGTGCTGTCGAAATGATGCACGCCGGCGCGTCGCGTTATGACCTCGACCGCTTCGGCGTGGTGTTTCGTCCCAGCCCCCGGCAGTCAGACGTCATGATTGTTGCCGGAACGCTGTGTAACAAGATGGCCCCGGCGCTGCGCAAGGTCTACGATCAGATGGCTGAGCCCCGCTGGGTGATTTCTATGGGCTCCTGCGCGAATGGTGGCGGGTACTACCACTATTCCTATTCGGTGGTGCGGGGCTGCGATCGCATCGTCCCTGTCGATGTTTACGTGCCGGGTTGTCCGCCCACTGCTGAAGCGCTGCTCTACGGCATTTTGCAGTTGCAACGCAAGATCCGCACAACCCACACCATTGCGCGCTGATGAGCGGCTACGGCATACAGGCGCCCTTATGACCCGACTCGAGACCCTCCGCAGCCGTCTGCAGACGGTGCTCGGCGACCCTATCACGCTCCTGAGCGATCGGCTTGGCGAAATGACCATCGTCGTGCCGGCATCGCACTATGTCGAAGTTGCGCAAACGCTGCGTGACCATGCCGACCTGCGGTTCGAAACGCTTATTGATCTGGCGGGTATCGATTACTCAGCCTGGCGTGAAGGTCTGGACGAAGACGGTTCGCGAGCCTGGCTGGGCGGGCAGGGACGTTTCGCAGCCGTCAGTCATCTGATGTCGCTTGAGCACAACTGGCGACTGCGCGTGCGCGCGTTTTGCCCCGCCGACGATTTCCCGTTGCTGCCCTCTCTGATTGAAGTCTGGCCTGCTGTGGGCTGGTTCGAGCGCGAGGCCTTTGATTTGTACGGCATTGTGTTCGAAGGTCACCCTGATCTGCGTCGCATCCTCACCGATTACGGCTTCATCGGGCACCCCTTCCGCAAAGATTTTCCGGTCTCCGGGCATGTTGAGATGCGCTACGACCCCGAGCAGCGTCGCGTGGTCTACCAGCCCGTCACGATTGAGCCACGCGAGATTACGCCACGCATCATTCGTGAAGACGGTTACGCTCAGGGTCGCTGAACACCATGGCTGAAATCCGCAATTACACCCTCAACTTTGGCCCCCAGCACCCGGCCGCGCACGGCGTGCTGCGGCTTGTGCTTGAGCTTGATGGCGAAGTGGTGCAGCGTGCTGATCCGCACATCGGCCTCTTGCACCGCGCTACCGAAAAACTCGCTGAAACCCGAACCTTCATCCAGTCGGTGCCGTACATGGATCGGCTCGATTACGTGTCCATGATGTGTAACGAGCACGCCTATGTCATGGCCATTGAGAAGCTGCTGGGCATTGAGGTGCCACTGCGAGCTCAGTACATCCGCGTGATGTTCGATGAGATCACGCGTATTCTTAATCACCTGCTCTGGATCGGCGCCCACGGACTCGACGTCGGCGCTATGGCGGTCTTTCTGTATGCCTTCCGAGAGCGCGAAGACCTGATGGACTGCTACGAGGCGGTATCGGGTGCGCGTATGCATGCGGCTTACTATCGCCCCGGCGGTGTTTACCGCGATCTGCCTGACACCATGCCCAAGCATGTGGCCAGCAAGGTGCGTAACGAGGCCGCAGTGCGCGAGCTCAATCGTAATCGCGAGGGTTCGCTTCTTGACTTCATTGAAGATTTCACCAATCGATTTCCCGCGTATGTTGATGAGTACGAGACGCTGCTCACTGACAACCGCATCTGGAAGCAGCGACTGGTGGGCGTTGGTGTCGTTGACCCCGATCGCGCCAAGGCGCTGGGCTTCACCGGGCCCATGCTGCGCGGCTCAGGCATAGCCTGGGATCTGCGTAAGAAGCAACCCTACGAAGTCTACGATCTGCTCGATTTCGATGTGCCGGTCGGCCGCAATGGCGACTGCTATGACCGATACCTGGTCCGCGTCGAAGAAATGCGGCAAAGCAATCGCATTGTTCGTCAGTGCATCGAGTGGCTGCGCAATCACCCCGGACCGGTCATGACCGACAACCATAAGATCGCGCCGCCGTCGCGGGTCGACATGAAGTCCAACATGGAAGAGCTCATCCACCACTTCAAGCTGTTCACCGAGGGCTTTCATGTGCCTCAGGGTGAGGCCTATGCCGCAGTTGAACACCCCAAGGGTGAGTTCGGTATTTACCTGGTGTCTGATGGCGCCAATAAGCCCTATCGTTTGAAGATCCGCGCTCCGGGCTATGTACACCTTCAGGCGCTCGATGAAATGGCCCGTGGCCATATGATCGCCGACGTGGTCACCATCATTGGCACGCAGGACATCGTCTTCGGAGAAATTGACCGATGAGCGCGCAAGCCCAGACCCCGTTGCAGTTGTCGGATGACGCGCGGCGACGCATTGAGCGCGAGGTCGCCAAGTATCCGTCCGATCAAAAGCAGTCGGCGGTGATGGCGGCTTTGGCTATTGCCCAGGACGAGCACAGTTGGACCTCGCCCGAGGTGATTGATGCGGTTGCGCAGGTGTTGGGTATGCCGCCCATTGCCGTACATGAGGTCGCGACCTTCTACAACATGTACGACACCCGCCAGGTTGGCCGCTTCAAGCTGGCGGTGTGCACCTGTTTGCCGTGCGCACTGCGTGATGGTGCCAAGGCTGGTGAATATCTCAAGCAGACCCTGGGTATTGATTACAACGAGACCACCCCAGACGGCTTGTTCACGCTGAAAGAAAGCGAGTGCCAGGGTGCCTGCGGTGATGCCCCGGTGCTGCTGGTTAACAATAAACGTATGTGCAGTTTCATGGATAACGCCAAGCTCGACGCACTGATCGCTGAGCTCAAGGCGCAGGCCTGAGGAATAATGATGGGAGCTGCTGATCTCCGCATCGATGCCCGCGCACAGGAAACCTGTTTCCACGGGCGTCATATCAACCCCCAAATCCTCGCCAACCTGAGCTCTCCGGATGGTTGGCGTCTTCGAGACTATGAGGCCCGGCAGGGCTATCAGGCTTTGCGCAAGATTCTCACCGAGGGCATGACACCCGATCAGGTCATCGCCGAAGTCAAGGCATCGGGTTTACGTGGTCGTGGCGGTGCGGGCTTTCCTACCGGCTTGAAATGGAGCTTCATGCCGCGGCAGCATCCGGGGCCCAAGTACCTGGTCTGCAACTCTGACGAAGGCGAGCCCGGCACTTTCAAAGACCGCGATATCCTGCGTTACAACCCGCATATCGTGATCGAGGGTATGGCCATTGCGGCGTACGCCATGGGCGTGTCTGTGGCCTACAACTATATTCACGGCGAAATTTTCTCGGTGTATGAGCGATTCGAGCAGGCGCTCGAAGAGGCTCGGGCCGCGGGTTATCTGGGCGAGAACATTCTGGGCTCAGGTTTCTCGTTTCAGCTGCATGCGCACCATGGTTACGGTGCCTACATCTGCGGCGAAGAAACCGCCCTGCTTGAGTCCCTTGAGGGTAAGAAAGGGCAGCCGCGCTTCAAGCCGCCGTTTCCGGCCAGCTTCGGTCTGTACGGCAAGCCTACAACCATCAACAACACTGAAACATTTGCCGCTGTCCCCTGGATCATCCGTAACGGTGGTGCCGCCTTCCTCGAGGCCGGAAAGCCCAATAACGGGGGCACCAAGGTGTTTTCGGTGTCGGGCGATGTCGAGCGCCCCGGCAACTATGAGATTCCACTGGGCACGCCGTTTTCCAGGCTGCTCGAACTGGCCGGTGGGGTTCGCGGTGGGCGCAAGCTCAAGATGGTCATCCCGGGTGGCTCGTCCATGCCGGTGTTGCCGGCTGACATCATGATGGCTACCGACATGGACTATGACTCCATTGCCAAAGCGGGCTCCATGCTGGGTTCGGGGGCCGTCATCGTGATGGATGAAACCCGTTGCGCGGTGAAGTCATTGCTGCGTCTATCGTATTTTTATTACGAAGAGTCATGCGGTCAGTGCACGCCTTGTCGTGAAGGCACTGGCTGGTTGTGGCGGCTGGTCAATCGCATCGAGCACGGTCAGGGAAGCATGTCCGATCTCGACGAGCTCAATCGCATTGCCGACAACATCCAGGGACGCACCATCTGCGCGCTGGGTGACGCCGCCGCCATGCCGGTAAGAGCGTTTCTCAAGCATTACCGCGATGAATTCGCCTGGCATGTCGAGCACCGCCGTTGCATGGTGCCGGCTTACCTGTAGGGACACCCGAGCATGGTCGAGCTTGAAAT
>JBDLQY010000002.1:0-3982 GCA_039800325.1 Pseudomonadota bacterium
ATGCAGCAGGTTGATGGCGAACTGAAGGAACTGCATCGCGAATCTGTCCGCCAGCGCATTGCCGAGCGAGCAACCAAGCGGCGCGAGCAGCAGGCGGCCCGCACGCTCCCAGATCTGCTAGCTCTCGCCAAACGTCGCGGCTACTCTCCAGGCTGGGCGTACCGGCTCTGGCATTCGCGTGGCAAACGCTGAAACCACCCTTCAGCAGCACATCCGCCTAGCACTAGGCACACGCGCTGACCTGCGCCTGTTCCGCAATAACACCGGCACCCTGCCCGACCCACGCACTGGCAGACCCGTTCAATTCGGCCTTGCTCGTGGATCGGCTGATCTCATCGGCTTGCGCACCATTACCGTCACGCCCGACATGGTGGGCCAACAGCTAGCAGTCTTCACATCCATCGAAGTCAAGACCACCACAGGCCGTCTCACGCCTGAACAGCACAACTGGCTGCACATGGTTCGCCGCGCTGGTGGTATCGCAGGAGTTGCGCGTACTGTTTCAGATGCTGTCGCCATCGTCGAACAGCATCCATAATCCACACGCCACATAAAAAGGCCGGCGGTGCTGGACACACCCCGGCCGCGGCTCACAGCTCTCACCTGCAAGCATGTCAACCCTACAGAAACCCCTCGATCTCAACGCCGCCCGTCAGTTCTTCCAAATCCTTCGCAAGCCAAAGGACGCGGCACGCCTTCGCGGCTTCTATCCCTCAGGTCATCCCTTCAAAGCTGGTGATGCAGGTCGCAAGGCCACACCATCACGCCAAACCATTGAGCAATGGCAAGCCGAAGGCCGCGGTGTCTATCTCGTCATCAATGACGGCGGTGACAGCGATTCGGAAATCACCGCCTGCCGTGCTCTCTTCTGCGAATGGGACGATCGCCCAAAGGCTTGGCAGATCACTGCATGGCATGACCTAGGCCTGCCAGAGCCCACATTGCAGGTCGACACCGGCGGCAAATCAATCCACAACTACTGGGTTTTCAACGAAGCAATCCCCACAGATCTCTGGCGCTCCCTTCAAAAACGCCTCTTAGAGCACGCTGACGCTGACCGCACCCTTAAAAACCCATCCCGCGTGATGCGCCTCCCCGGCACCTATCACGTCGGACCAGATGGCACCCTCGGGGAGATGGTCGCCATCATCCACACCTCAGACACCTACTACACAGCCGAACAACTCAACGCCTTCCTGCCTGACGAGCAGACCCATGAGGGCATCATCCAGTCCAACACCTTCACCGACTACCACCCGCATACCCTCGACGAAATCCGCGACGCGCTGGCCTGCATCCCCGCAGCAGTACCAAAGTCCAAGCAATACGCCTTCTATCGCAATCTCCTTTGGGGTCTGATCAAAGCCTGCGAAGAGGCCAATGCCACTGCCGCTGATGCCGTGGCAATGCTCAAAACCCACAGCCCCAAATTTGCTGAAATCGACCAGGTAGCGGCCAGCAGCTTCAGTCAGATCAAAGCTGGCTCCTTCTGGTACTGGGCACGCCATCACGGTTGGCGGCCAACACGCATCATCCCCAATGTCACCGCTGACAACCCAGAAACCGCCATCACCTCAACAGGTGGGCGGCTCACAAAAATGGAGCCCGATGAACTGCTCCGTCAGTTCAGGCAGGCCAAAAACCTTCGCTACAACATCTTCACCCAGCAGATCGAAAAGAACGGCGCAGTTCTTGAAGGCGCTGAACGCTACTACCTGAAGATTGCCGAAGCTGGCGCCAAGGTCTCCAAAGAAGTCGCTCTCGACTGTCTCGTTCAAGTCGCACGTGAGAACCCCTATGACCCCATCCGCATCTACCTGGACCATGTAGCTGCGCAGGTTGCCCCCACCTATATCGATCGGGTCGCATCCACCTACCTCCGCCCTGGTGATGCACAGCAGCCGCACCCCACCCTCTATGACCACATGCTGCGCTGCACCCTGATTGCAGCAGTCCGCCGCATCTACGAACCCGGCAGCAAGCACGACAACGCCACTGTCCTCATGGGTGAGCAGGGCGCGCGCAAATCATCCTTTTGGGCGGCCTTGGGCGGTGAGTTCTTCTCGGATGCCCTGCGCGACATCAGCAGCAAGGACGACCTGATGGTGCTCCACCGCTCCTGGCTCATGGAGTGGGCCGAGCTGGATCACATCACCAACAAGAAGCACGCCGGTCAGGTGAAGGCCTTCCTCAGCCAATCAACCGACATGTTCCGCGTGCCCTATGGCAAGGCCACTGAAGCCTTCCCCAGGCGCTGCATCATCGTCGGCTCCACCAACCGCGACAGTGGCTTCTTAGTGGACGAAACCGGCAACAGGCGCTTCTGGGTTGTGCCTGTCACCTGCACCCTGGCCAAGCCCATCGATGTATCTGGCCTCCTGCAGGAGCGCGATGCGATCTGGTCCGCAGCGGTAGCGGCCTACCGCAATGGCGAGGCATCGGTGCTTACCGCTGAACAGGAGGCCCAAGTCGCTGCTGAAAACGAGGACTATCTCGTTGAGTCGCCATGGCGTGCCCCTATCGAGTCATGGCTCCTAGCGCCCGTGAACCACCGCAGAGAGATCACCACGGACTTGCTGCTGGCTCAGGCCATCCTCAAGCCGGTCGAACGCCAAACACGCTCGGATCAAATGCAAGTAGCGACGATCCTGCGCGATTTGGGCTACCAGCGCAGAAGGCAGCGCGTCGATGGCGTTCTCAAATGGGTCTACTTTCGAGACAAGTTAGTCCAGTGAGTCTTAAGTTGAGACTCCGCTTTGTTCCTACCTACTGCCGGCGGGTAGGAACACCGAAAAGCCAGCCGTGCACACCGTTGTTCCTATTGTTCCTATGTTCCTACTTAAGTAATAAATGTATTTAAAAGAGGAGGTAGGGGGGGTACAGGGGTGAAAGGGAAACTCTGTAAGGAAGGTGGGCACAGTAGGAACTAGGAACACGGTCAGTCTCATCTCGCTTTCGCGGTCAACCTGTAGGCTGCTGACTTCACTCCGCTCTCACCGGACGTGCCACAGCTTCCTGACGGCGGCCTGCCTGAACAGGTCTTGCCGTGCCTTGAGCCTCATTTTCAGATCCACCGCGAAGTCAGTGGCCATCACCCGATTGGCAAGCGCCTGCGCATTGATGCAATCCTTGTCCCACGAGACCCAACCGATTGGGCTCGGCCTGATGTCGCCTTGGGCGTTGAGTTCAAGCGATCCACCGCTGCAGGTCGCAAAGACAGCAGCAAGGTGATCCGTCAGTGCATGGACTACACCGTCACCGACTGGAAGGGTTTCGGGGTTGGCCTGCCAATCTTCTTCTGCCCTGGCTTTGACGCCATACAGGCTTGGCGTGAGGTCAGGGCATGGACCCCCTACAGCACCGTCGACGATGGCTTCTTGGGCCGCACAGTTGCCAATCCGCCCCTAACCGATCAGCAATGGCATCGGGCAGGTATGGGCTACGCCATCAGCGGAATCCTTGGCCAGCACAATGTTGGCGAACTGGTCAACCGTGATCGAGATGGCTGGTCATTTATCAAGCACGGTGGCGGCTTTCACGTCCAATGGTGTGAACGACGCGGTGTTTGTGAAGCCCGCCGCAACCAGCTAAGGCGGATCGTTGGCTCTGGCTAACGTCAGGCCATGGCGACCATCACCCTCGACATCAAGTCAGAGCTGCCCACGGCCATCCGGTGGACCGACACCATGACCAAGCAGCTCCCCTTCGCCATCAGCCAGGCGCTGAACAAAACCGCGTTTGACATGCGGGACGCAATGAACGGGGGGACGCGCCAATACTTCAAGAACCCCGTGCCCTTCACTCAGCGGGCGTTCTTGGTCAACAGGTCAAACAAGCGCAACCTCGAGGCTGAGGTGTACGCCGAGCGTCGCCGTGCCCGATACCTGCGCACGCTGATCAGTGGTGGCGATCGCGGGCAGAAGCCTGTTGAGCTGCGTTACCTAGCCAAGGCTGAGGCGACCATGCCCAAGGGGTCGGTGCT
>JBDLQY010000003.1:0-14114 GCA_039800325.1 Pseudomonadota bacterium
CCGACACCGTCTCTGCCGTCTGACCCGCACCCGCCGCCAAGGTCACGCTGCCGCTGCTCTTCTCCAGCGACATAAACCCAGACAGCTGCGCAAATCCAAACACATCAATCGCAAGCTCTCCGCTCGCCCTCGTCAACTCCCCTAACCCACCGTCCGCATCCAGCGTGATCCTCGCCTCAGGGCCGGCCAGAACATTGAGCTGTCGCAGCCCGTGATCGACCACAACATCGGCAGCACCGTTGGTGCCCTTAATGCCTCGATTGATCTCGACATCGAGGCTGGCAGCGCTCATCTCAAGGCCATCAACGCCGACGAACGCAATCTCGCCAGCTGAGGCCTTTAACGTACTGAATTCGCGCGCCACGCGGTTGGTGCCCGCAGGCAGCCGCTCGCTCATGAGCGCCAGGCCAAAGTCGACCCCGCGCAGTGAGAGGCCTACGGCGTCATCGGTACCACCATTAATGCCTGCAAAGGCGTCAACACCCGAGGCACCCAGCGTGAGCAGATCAACATCGATCTCGGTGGGCGCTCTGGCACTGGCAGCATCATCGGTGTAGATGCCATCGTTCAGAAAAACTTTGTCAGTACGGCGCTCAAGTGCGAATGCGCCGCTGGCCTGGAAGAAACCAAATACATCGAGGCTTAATTCGCCACTGGCGCGCAAGGCATTACCCCAGGCGCCATCCATATCGAAGCTGATACTGTCCGAGATACCCGTGGGCACACTGAGCGCCGTCTTGCGCGTACTGTTGGGGTCGCTGGCATCGGTCAGGCTGTAGTCAACCACCGAGTCACCCGCCATACCCGCGCGGTTAATTACGACCTCAAGGTTTTCGCCGCGCGCCGTCAGCCCGTCGACGCCTGTAAAGGCTGCGGCACCCGCCGTGGCTTTCAGACTGGTCCAACTGCGCGCAGCATTGGCCGTATCGCCCATCAGCGCAAGGCCGAAGTCAACATCCTGAAGCTGCAGGCCCAGTGCGTCAGCCGTGCCGCCATTGATACCGGCGAAGGCATTGACACCCTGCCCACCCACGCGCAAGACCTGGGCCTGTGCCGTGCTGCCGTCGGCCAGTTTGAGCGTCTGAGCGGATGCCGCTTTCTGGATGGCAAACTCGCCCTCGAGCTGAACGAAACCGAAGGCATCGATCGCGAGACGCCCACGCGCTTCGGTATAAACGCCGCGAGCACCATCAAGCGCAAGCTGAATACTGCCAGCAGGACCCGTTCTAACGCTGAGGTCTGTAGCGCGGTTAGTGCCGCCCGACGGCACGGCGTAGTCAATAACGGTGCCGTCCGCCGCGGCACGATTAATACCCAGCGAAAAATCACGCACAGCCAGCGTCAGGCCCTCGACGCCGACGAACTCAGCGTCCCCTACCGTAGCCTGAGCGGAATTCCAGCGCCGCGCGGTCTTTCCAGCCGCGATGTCGGCAGCACTCAGCCGCTCGCTGATCATGGCCAAGCCAAGATCAACCGACGACAGCTGAAGCCCAACGCCGCCCGCACCCACATAGGCGTTAAGCCCTTCAGCACCGAGCAATAGAAAGTCGGCACTGACCGGTGTTGCAGCTTCATTGACCGATACGGTCGATGCCAGATCAGCCAGCGTGACAGACCCAACACGACGTTCAATCGAAAAACCACCCGAGGCCTGCGCAAAACCAAACAGATCAATTTGAGCGTTGCCGCTAGCACGCAATAGTTCGCCCTGGCCGGCATCCATGGCCAATGCGATCGAGCCCGGTGCACTGACCGTACCGGTGTTGACAGCCAACGGCACAGCGAGCGTGTCGACCAGGCTGGCGTCGCCGGCTGCCTGATTAATCTCGACCGATAGCGTGTCAGCTGACAGGCTCAGACCGGGCACGCCGGTGAGACTTACCGAGCCGGCGGTGGCGGCGAGACTGGACCATTTTCGCGGTGTACCCGTTGCACCCGCAGGCAAGGTCTCATTAAACCGCGCAAGCCCAAACTCGACGTCTTCAAGCGCGAGCCCCAGTGCGCCGCTTTTCAGCGTGCCGTCGGCGTTGAAGCCGCCGCCAACACCCACAAAGGCGTCAAGATTCGAGCCGCCTAACTGAAGGCCGCGCGCTGCAACGGACTTGCCGTCGCCCAGCGTGACTGTGGTGTCAGCCTGAGAGACAGTCAGCACGCCACTGGCGTGAAAGAAGTCTTCAACCGCCAGCGTGAAACTGCCACTGGCCTGCAAGAGCGGGCCGCTGGCAGCGGGCGCATTCAGCGCGAGCGTTGCGCCTGGCGCCGTCGCAAGATCAATCGCATTGGCATCCGCGAAATCGAGCACCGAGCCATCGACTGCAGCCTTATTGACGACAATGGCGAGATCACTGCCGGTCAGCGTAACGCCCGGCAAACCCACGACACCCACCGTGTTGGCATGACCTGTCAGGGCAGACCACTGGCGTGGCGCCTTGCCCGCCGCCGGGGTCTGCTCGGAGAACAGGGCCACAGCGAAATCAACCTCGCCCAGCGAGAGCCCTGCCTGGTCTGCAGTACCAGCACCTGCGCCTATAAAGGCATTGACTCCGCCTGCGCCAAGGGTCAGGCGATCGACCACAATGCTGGTGCCCTGAGCATCTTTGACCGTGCTGACTGACTTCTCGAGAGCGAAGCCACCGTCAACCTGCAACATGCCGAACAGATCGAGTTCAAGCTGGCCACTGACCCGCGTGAGCGAACCCGCAAGGCCGTCCATGTCGAGCGTGATGGTGTCGCCGACGTCAGGACCCGTCGCGATCTGCAGGCCGCTGGCAGCGAAGTCAACGACCAGATTGGCATCGACACTGGCGATCAGAGGCGCCACGCTGCGCGTCGCTCCCTTCTGTTCGACGACAAGTTCTACGCCGGCCGCGCCACTTTGCGTCGTGACGGTCAGCGCGTCGAGGTCAGCCCCGCCCAAACTTCCGCCAAAACTGATGTCGTAAGTACCAGCGGCGGCCGCCGATACTGAAACCGTGGCGCCTGACAAGCCCCCGGTACTGAATGCCTGCGCCAAGGCTGTCTGAACAGAGGCAGCTGAAGCATCCAGCGCCAGGCTGGCTGTGGTGTACGTGGTGCCGCTGCGCTCAAGACTGAGGGTGAAGCTGCCCGAGCCATCCGAACTAACACTGACACGCTGCACTTCATCGACAGCCGGCGTAGTGACGGTCTGAGCCGTGGCACGAGTGTAACCGCGCTGCGTGACGGCAAGCTCTGCTCCGGTTTGCAGGGGCTCAAGTTCGATGCGCATGGCCTTAACCGATACGCCCTGCAGCGTGCCACCGAAGCTGACCCTCCAGCCTCCGGTCATGGCCGTGACGGTAGCCTGCGCGCCCGCGATCGACGCCAGCGCCGCGTTGAGCGCTGTCTGAACCTGCGCAGCGCTTGCGGTGGAACTGATGACTCCGGTGCGTAGCGTACTGCCACCATGATCGAGCGCCAGCCGGAAACTGCGGGCCTCAACCGTCGAAAGTCTGAGCTCTTGAACCGTTGCACGCTGGGTCGTGACCGGCGTGACCGTGGCCCGCGAACCGTTCTGCACCCCGACCACGGTGACATCGACACCGGTCTCTGTGTGTACCTGAATCAGCGGCACATCAGTGAAAGCCAGAGGCGCAGAAAAGCGAACGAAGTACTCAGGAGCCGCCGCCGTCGTAGCCTGGTCGAAACTGACCGTAGCCTTACCCGCGCCGTACAGCTGATCAATCGCGGCCTGCAGTGTCTTGACGTTTTGTGTGGGACTGCTGCGTGAAAAATCGGTAAGCGTGCTGACCGTGCTGCCCGCCTGCAAACGATAGCGCACGCTGGTGTTGCTGACCGCGCCCGAGAATTTTATTTTCTGAACTTCGCGGACGTCAGAGCCAACTACGGTTGTCTGCCCGGTTGGGAAGACACCACCTTCAACCGTGATGGCCACACTGCCGGTGGCCGAGGCCGGCACAAAATTAAGGCCGATGCGGCTGAGGTCTTTGCCCGCCAGTGCGCCATTGAATTCCAGTGTAAAGCCTGCAGCTCGAGTACCGCTGACGGTGACATTTCCCGCACCGATCGTGCTCAGGCTTTCAAGCGCGTTACGTACCGCGGTAATGATGGCGGCATCGCTTGCCCCCGCTGCGATCACCGCGTCGCCGGTATCACCGTCCAGGCTGAACCGAATCGTTCCGACACCCGCGGTAAGACCCAGACTGATTCGGGTGTTCTGGGTACCCGTGCTGTACGTGACGCTATTAACTGCAGCTGCGCCCGCCCGCACTTCAACCGTACCACCCGCCACACTGGCTGCTTGCGCATCGACGGTCAGCGTTGAGAAATCGCTGCCCGCCAGCGCGCCGCCAAAGCGGATGGTGAAGCCTTCGGTCTCATCACCGGTGACGCTGATCTCACCTTCGAGTCCACCCTGGGCATTGCTGCGACCGGCAGCGATCAGCAGCGCCTCGATTTTGCGACGCAGTTCGTTGCGGGTGGAGTCGGCGGTGCGATTGGCAGCCAGTGTCATCGCCACCTGCTGACCGCCAAACGCGAGCAGCAGCGTCCCGGCCGTCATGCTGGTTTTAAGCGTCAGTACTGTTTCGTCCTTGGCATCAGGCTGCGCCAGAGCGGTACCCTGCGTGGACAGATTGCGATTAACCGCAAGGTCCAGGGTGGATACGTCGACCGTTAAGCCATCGACGCCGACAAAGGCGGCCTGGCCGATGCTGCCCTGCAGGGCCATCCACTTGCGGGCCTCATTGCCGGTGTCGCTCATCAGCGCCAGGCCGAAGCTCATGTCGGACAGATTGAAGCCCAGAGCGTCTGGACCGCCACCGTTGAGGCCAGCAAAGGCACTGACCTCTTTAGCGCCAATGCGAAGCAGATTAACCGCCAGATTTTCTCCGCTGGACAGCGTGACGTTGGCCTGTGACTTCTCGACCGCAAAGCTGCCGGCGATCGAGACGAATCCAGCAACCTCAAGAGACAGCATGCCCGCAACGCGGGTGAGTTCACCGGACGTGGCCGCGTAATCAATGGTGATGCTGTTAGCACCGCCCAGACTGAGCGTGACTGGACTCGACTTAAAGTCGATGAGCTTGCCGTCGCTGGAGGCGCGGACCAGCTCAACCATGAGATTGTTGCCCGCAAGGGTCAGGCCCGGAGCGCCCTCGACACTGATTGACCCGGCATTACCACGAAACACCGTCCAGCTGCGACCGGCCGCGTTGTTGGGTAGTGCCTCCGACACCAGCACCAGACCGAACGCCAGATCACTGATGGCAAGGCCGGTGCGCTGACCGCTGGAGCCCATACCGGCAAAAGCTGAAAGACCCGAGCCACCAATGCGCAACAGACGCGCATCATCGAGCGTACTGGCGTCGGACAGCGTGAAGTCAGCTGTCGCGGTGCTGGCCGAGAAATTGCCGGTGACCTTGATAAAGTCAGCGATACTGAGCGTGCCACCCGTAACCGAGGCACCGCGTAAATCAGTGGCTCCAAGCGTGTCGAAGGTGAAGTTGAGTGAACCGGCCGAGACAGTCTGGTTAGACCAGGCGGTACCCGTGCTGTTGTAAAAAACGCTGGCCTCGTCAGCACTCAGCGTGACGTAGCCACCCAGGTCGGCCAGCAGGGCACCCTGCGCCTGCAACGCAGTTCCTGCACTGGTAAATACGACACCGATATCGGCACCGCTGACACCCAGTTTGAAGTCACCCGCACCCAGGCTGGCCGTGGCGTCATCACCAATAAGAACAATCTGCTGCTTAACGCCATCGCGATCGAAACCAAAGTTGCCACTGAGTACCAGGCTGTCGCCGAATGCAACATCGATCGCACCCGAAATGCTGAAGCCCTTGCGCGCAAAATCGATCTTGAACGGCAAGGCATCAAGCGCCGTCTGCAGGAATGGAATCTGCGGCAATTGCAGGCCGAGCAGATTGAGATCAAGTCCCGGTAGCTTGAGCTCACCTAACCTGAACACCAGTTCGGGCAGACTGAGACTGGGCCAGTCGATCTTTGCGCCGTCGGTACCCGCCGCGCTGTGCGAACTACCCGCGCCCCCGAACCAGCTCTTAAGCCCGTTGAGGCTGACGCTGGGCCATGAGGGCAGCAGACTTGACCAGTTGAAGCTGATGCCCACGCCCGACAGGTTAAGGCGGGGTAGCGCAAACAACAATTCAGGCAGGGTGAGATTGGGCCAGTCAAGTTTGATGTCTGGGAACTTGGCTGCGAAACCCGCGAGCTTCAAGGATGCAAGATCAGCAGCCCAGCTACCGGCCGATGGCAGCGTAAAGCTGACCCCTGGCAGATTGAGATTCTTGAGCGCACTGAGCAGATCCGGCAGATTCAGATTGCCCCAGTTGGTACCCGCACCCGGCACGCCCGTGGCACTGGTAAACGACGGCAGACTGAGATCAGGCCAATTGATACCGTTGGCCGACAGCAGCTTGGAGGGGCTGATATCAAGCCCGGGAATGTTGAGCTTGGGCAGCGAGAAGACGAACTCGGGTAAAGACAGATTGCCCCAGTTGCTGATGCCCCCACCGCTGAGGCTAGCCAGGCTGAAATCTGGCAGCCCCAGCTTGAAGTCGAGCAGTGAGCCAAGACTGGACAGCAGCGAAGACGTGGGCAGTTTGAGCCCCATAAGGCCGAGATCAAATCCTGGCAGGTTGAGCTCGGACAGATTGAAAACGATCTCGGGCAGTGTGAGCTTTGACCAGTCGATGGTCTTGCCGTGCGCTGATGCACTGCCATTGCTGGTCAGCCAAGTCTTCAGATTGGCGAAGCTGACATTGGGCCAGGCCGGTAACAGGCTGGCCCAGTTGAAATCGATGGTGAGACCGGCGACGTTAAGTCGCGGCAGACTCAGCAGCAGTTCAGGCAGCTTGAGCGCTGCCCAGTCAACCTTGATGTCCGGATAAGCGCCGCCCAACTGCGATAGTTTCAGGCCGCCCACTCCGGCCGGGAAACTACCGGGCAGTGTGATGCTGACACCGGGCAGGTTGAGTGCGCGCAATTCAGCCAGCAAATCGGCAAGCCCGAGGTTTAGCCAGTCGGTCGTGCGGCCCGTGCCAAGCGCCGCATTGAGGTTGGGTAAGGTCACCTCGGGCCAACCGAAGTCGAACCGCTCAAGTAACTTGGAAAAGTCAGGCGTCAGTCCGGGCAGATTCAGGCGCGAGAACGCAAAAACAAATTGCGGCAGCGTGAAGCTGGGCCAATTAATGCCCTTGCCTGCGCTGTCCGTCGCCAGCGAAGAAAGACTCAGGTTGGGGAGTTTGAAATCGATACCTGGAATCGAAAACCCGAGCGTGGGCAGCGCAAGCCCCAGTGATGGAAAGCTCAGGCGTGACAGATCGATATTGGGCAGCGAAAACGACAGATTGGGTAGGTCGAAGCTGGGCAGCCCCGGCATGCTCAGGTCGAGATGCGGAAACGAGGGCAGCGAAAAATTCACATCGGGCAAGGACAGCGTGAAGCTTTGCCCGCTGGGCGCATCATTGAAGGTGTTGAAGTTGAAAGGCAGATTCACAGGCAGGGCGGTGAAGCCCGGAATAAGCTCGCTACCATCGCCACGGGTGAGTTGCAGCTCGCCCACTTTGAGGTTGCCTGCGGCACCAAAGCTGCCATTGAGTCGCGCAAGAATGAGTGCGCCCTCAAGACCACCGATGCCCAGCCGTATTTCAGTGCCGCCTGCACCAACGGTAAGCGCCGTCTCACCCTCTTGCAGCGTGACCACAAAGGCCTGCTGCGCTGGCTGTCCCTGCAGCAACACCATGGGTTGACGAGCAATGCCGAAGTTACCGGCCAACTTGAAGGCTGCCCCGCCAAAGCTGAGGTTGAGATCGAGCTCAGCGTTGACAGCAAAGAAGTCGTGATGCACCTCTTCAGAGAAGTCGAAGTAGCGACTGCCGATGCTGGCCGTGATCGCGCGGCCGGTGGTGTTGAAACCGACCTGCACGCTTTTGACATCAGCAAACGACATCGCTGACAGGGCCGCGCCGTTGCCGTCGGTGAGCGCCACCGACTCAGCGCGCAGCAGACCGGCGGTGCCATCCGTGGCGGCCAGCACACTGCCGGAGATATCGGCAAAGCGCAGCTGCAGCGCATCTGCGCCCGTACCCGTCGACAAGGTCAGCGTGGCGTCTTCGATGCCCACGAAGACATCACCCGCGCCCAGCAGCGGCACCGAGACTGAAAAATCGCCGGTGATATTTTGGCCGGCTATCGCCACGGTAAGGTCAGTGGCGGCGAGACGCACGCGACTGGCACCGGGCGTGGCGGACAAGGTGAACTGGCCATCAATGGCCAGAGGCCCCAGATCGAAGCCACCATGGAAGCTGACCGATTGCGCGGTGGCGAAATAATCGATATTCAGCAGCTCGCCGATGTCATCCTTGGCAGCGGCTACGGCAGTCGCATCAAAGCCCACCGTCTGCGCCAACGCAAGTCCGTCACTGGCGCCTGCGACAAATTCGCGGGCCACCAGTTTGATTTCGCCCGCGGTGTTTTCATCACCGGTCTGCACGATGTCAAACCACACATCACCCGACAGACCGAACAGCCCTTTACCCGCCTCAAACTGGCCCGTGACGCTGCCGTAGCGCATCACCACGAACTCGTCACCCGCGGCAGCGGCAAAGCCGTTCCAGAGCTTTACATCGAGCGTGCCCGCGAGTGCTGCGCGCCCTGTGACCACGAACTGGTCATGAAAGCCGTCTCCCGTGCCCGCAGTCTTGCCACCCAACTCGATCTCGAGCACCGATGCGCCGGTCTGGCTGAGCGTGGCCGACGTGATGACACCCGGAGAGTACCCGGGGCTGATGGTGCCCAGGTTGAACACACTGCCCAGCTCGCCACTGCCACCCAGCACGGCACCCGGCTGCACCACCACGTCGGTACGACCCTGAGACAGCACCGACAACCGCGCGGTGTCATAGCGCCCCCCCGATGCAAGCGGACTCGCCGAGGGCTCAAGACCGAAGAACGCAGTGTCGGTCTCATCGGCGGCTGGCGCGTCGTTCGATGCGCCTCCCTGGCCAGGCACGTCACCCGACCAGGTCGAGGCAAATACCGAATCAGCAACAAGCGCATCACGCGTATCGGCCGCCAGAATCTGCAAATCGTCTGCATGAATGGGCGCCGCGAAAGCCTGCAAAGCATCAACCGGCAAGACCGTTTGCAAGGCGGCTTCACGCGCCTGCTCGGATTCGTAGGACTCTTCGCCCAGCCAGTCGGTGGGCAGATGCCAATCGCCTGGCAGTGGCACACCGGCCAGCAAGGCAGCGGTTCCAAGTGCGCCCGCATCAGCCGAGAGCGACTGTCCGCTTTCACGCTCACGGTCGCGATCGTTGATAACGATAGCCGGTAAGGCGGCCGTCAACGGATCAGCAGACAGAAGCACCCGAGGCTCGAGCAATTCAAGGCGGAATGCGTCTTTGGATTGACTCGGAGAGGTTCGCTTTTTTTTCACGGCTTCGCTCAAAACAGGACTAGCGTGTGCGGTACGGCAGGCAAAAAACCGATGGACGGTTTTTCAGCCATCTACTCGATGGGAGTTTAGGGCTAATTGATGGATCGGAAAACGAAAAAATCGCCTTCGATCTCATGAAAATCGCAAACCCAATGCGCTTGTTTTCTCTTTGAAAACAAAAGCACGAGCTTGCGTTGATGTCAGCAACCGTCAGCCCCGATTCAAATCGCGCCGCAGGCCCCGAAACACGGGCTAAAAACCAGCTTTGGTCAGCCTGCTCAGAACCAATCCTGACCAAAAGGAATTCATTCCTGACGATTTCTGACTGTGTTGGCCAAAAACCTGTTTGCGCATCCCCAAACCGTGCCGCAAAACCGCAAGCCTGAACACCGCAGCACACAGCCTGCAGGTGCCTGGGTATGAAAAATTCAGTTAATTCTTGAAATTGGGAATAACGGATTAAGTGCGTCGAACGGATCGGATGTAGGGTTCGCACCACACTTCAGCACACCGTAGAAGAGCCTCAGGTCAGGCGCGGCAGATCGATCCAAAAACAGTTACCGCCTTCGGGAGGGCAGTCGAGTCCGACGCGTCCACCGTGCATCTGAGCGATCCGCTCGACAACGAACAGGCCCAGACCCAGGCCCGGATGCGCACCCGCGTTGCGCCCGCGAACATATTTGCCGAATAGCGCTGGCCTGTCCTGAGCCGGGATCGCTGTTCCACTGTCGTGCACCGAGATACGGCAGACGGCTTCCCGCGCTTCGAGCACGACCTCAATCTGCGAAGCGGGCCCCGCATACTTTCGGGCATTTCCAAGCAGGTTGTCGAGGACGATGCGCAAGAGCGCGGAATCAGCCATCGCGAAGGCATCGTCCTGAGGCAGTATCAAGCGAAGACGGGCTTCAGGAAGGTCGGCCTGCTCGGGCGATACGGTCTCCTGCAAGAAGCCGCGCAGCTCCAGTGCCTGCAGGGCAGGGGGTTGACTGATCTCATCATTGCGTCGCGACACCAGATGCCGGTCAAGCAGAACACGAACGCGCTCCGCAGAGCGCTGAATCTTGTCGTAACGCTGACCACGCGACTGCCCATCCAGTGTTGTGATCTCGCGCAAAACCCGCACCGTAGCTTCGATAGTCGCCAGCGGCGTACGCAGCTCATGAGACAACATAGACAGAAAATCAGCGTCGCTTTGACGCGCGCGACGCTCGGCGACCAGCTCGCCGCCCAGACGATCCCGTTCTTGCGCAACCAGACGCGACCGCATCTCCGCCCCGATACCCAACAGACTGAGATAGGCCAGCGTCAACCAGGAATGAAGCTCTTCAGTCCACCATGTGGACGGCAGATAGCCCAGACTGCGAAAAAAACGGATTTCACAGGCCACGAGATAAACGCCTGCCGAGAACAGCAGATAGCCAGAAAAGCTGGCACGCCGCGCGACCTGCCGAGCAACACCGACGATCAGCAAAAGCACGCTGACCACACCGACATGCGTGGAGATGGAAACCGACAATCGAGGCGATCCGGTCAGCGCAAGAGCTGACGACAGAATCATCACCACGGCGAGTATCAACAAGACAGCCCGAAATGCACGCGGCGAGTTTTGCTTGGCATCAAGCAGGTTTCCGATGAACAGGGTTGATAACCACACCAGAATCGCCAGCGAGATCGCGTTCAAGACATCTCCAAACCCGACTAACTCTTGAAGACCGAACCAATCGACCACCCCCTGTTGATACAGGACGACAAAGGCATTGAGCACTGCGAATCCTGTGAACTGCATCCAGACCGCTTCACGTGTAGACAGCCACATCAAAGCCGCAATCAATAGGGCCATGAGATGGGCGCCCGTGAAGATTCCGGCCTCGGTAAACCACCAGTGCTCAGTAGCCTGGAAGGTCTCGGTCGACAGCAGGGTAATCCGCATGCTCATGGCATTGTCGGACTGAAGACGCAGAAGAACCTCGGTCTGCCCCGGTGGCAGGCTGACGGGAAAAACCGGCTTAATGCTGTTACGCAGCAGTTTCGACCGCGGCCAGTCCTGCCCGCCCCTGAACGACTGAATCGAGCCATCGGCGTGACGCAAAGTCAATTCGATGTCATCCGTCAAAGGGTTGGACAAATGAAGCCACCACAACTCAGCGGTATCAGGCTCTCGATGAATTCGCAGTCGTACCCAAACCCATCCCGGCACATACCCCTCGCGCACACTTGAAGCGCGCGGTTCGAATCCACCCAGACCAGCCACCGGGGTCAAGCCTAAAAGCTCAGCCGAACTGAGCTGCTGCTGGGGGTCGTGCAGCACGGACAGGCTCGGTACAAGCCTTTGCGTAGTCGCGGTCAACGAATCAACCGGCGCTGTAGCGAACGCTTCCGCACGTGCGAGACCCGATAGCAGCAGGAGCACGAAACCAAGCGGACGCAGCCACGCGCGCGGCCAGGATATGCAACCGCTTACTCGATCACGCGCCAACCTTCGGCCGCTACGCTTGCACCGATTGAATTTGCTCACTTATAGTCGCGCCATGGATATCGAAGACGTATTGCTGGTTGAAGATAACGATGACCTACGAGAAGAGATTGCCGCCTTTCTCGAGTTCAGGCAATTTTCAGTCAAGTCGTGTGAGCGGCTTGAGTCTGCACGGCAAGCGGTTCATGACAGGCCGCCGCGGCTGGCTGTCATTGATTTGTTTCTGCCCGATGGCTCAGGACTCGATCTTATCGACGTCATCGGTCAACGCGCACCGCACTGCCGCAAGCTGGTACTGTCGGCGCGCAGCGATCTCGATCTCAAACTGGAAGCCTACCGGCGTGGTGCCGACGCCTACCTGATCAAGCCGATTGATCTGCAGGAACTCGCCGCCCTGATCCAGGCAAGCCTTAAACGAGCAGAGCCATTGGCGCCAGAGAACCATTGGTCGATTGATACTGCGGCACTTCGGCTTCGTGGCCCTCGGGGAGAGACGGTTAGCGTGAGCCTGCAAGAGGCTCGTGTGCTGACCTTAATGGCCGAAAGTGTCAGACACTTCGCCAGCCGACGCGATCTGATTGAAGCCATGGGCTTTGAGCACAGCCAATACGACGAACAGCGTCTCGAAGCCATGATCAGTCGCTTGCGACGAAAACTGACACCGCTGGGCGACAAACCTATCAAGGCGGTACATGGCCAGGGTTATGTCTTCACTCAGAAAATTGTGGCCGAGGTGTTGACGGGCTAACACCCGCCGAACCGGAGATTGGGATCAGGGCATTGTCACAAACTGAGGCCAGGGCCAGTCGCCCTTGCGCATCTTATCGAGCCAGAACGCAACGATTTGCGTTTTTACGTCGGTCAGTCGGCCGGCCTGAAGTTCTTCTAGAAGCCAGTCGAGTGACACCGAGTCGAGCTCGAGAAATTCGCCGTCATCCAGTTGCCGTCCCCGATGCTCGAGACCTCGGCACAGGTAGACATGCATTTCCTCATTGGCAAAGCCAATGGCCGGGTGCAACCGGGTAAGCAATGCCCATTCAGCCGCCACGAATCCGGTTTCTTCCAGCAGTTCACGCTGTGCAGTGACAATAGGCTGCTCGCCAGCGTCAAGCTTGCCCGCAGGCACTTCAACGAAAATGCGGCCCAGCGCGTATCGAAACTGCCGCTCAATCAGAATACGTCCGTCGGCCAGCAAAGGTACGATGACTGCTGCCCCCGGATGCACCACATACTCACGCGACGACTCGGTTCCGTCGGGTAGACGAACCCGGTCTCGGCGCAATTTCAGGAAGTGCCCTTCGTAGACCTGCTCAGAGCTGAGCGTGTGCTCGGTGAGGTCGCGCATTAAGCGCCCAGAGACAAACGAACCGCGTTCAGGCAGACGCCAATCAGCGGCCCCGGGATGACCCCCAACAGCAGCACCAGTGCACCGTTGACGGCCAGCGTCGCCCGAGTACCCGCACTTGCCTGAATAGGCTGTGCATCAGCGGGCGAATCGAAGTACATGAGCTTGACCACGCGCAGGTAGTAAAAAGCACCGATGAGCGACATCATCACCGCAAAGACGACCAGGCCAATGTAGCCCGCCTCAACCGCTGCCCCCAGGACGATCAACTTGGCATAAAACCCCACCATGGGGGGCACACCCGCCAGCGAGAACATCAGAATCAGCATCACCAGCGCCAACCAGGGGCTGCGGTGATTAAGCCCCTTGAGGTCATCGAGTTCGTCGGCCTCAAAACCTCGTCGCGCCAGTACCTGGATCACGCCAAAGGTGCCCAGGGTCGTCAGCACATAGGTCACCAGATAAAACAGCGAAGCGCTCCACGCATCGACGACACCCGTGGCGTCGCCCTCATCAACCCCTGCCATCAGGCCCAGCAGAATAAAGCCCACCTGAGAGATGGTGGAATACGCCAGCATGCGCTTGAAGTTGGTTTGCGCAATGGCGGCCAAGTTACCCACGATGAGAGACGCCACCGAAAGAATCAGGAACATCTTCTGCCAGTCAGCTGCGACGCCCAGCAGACCCTCGGCCAACACACGAAACATGATGGCAAAGGCCGCGAACTTAGGTGCGCCTGCGATCAACAGGGTGACCGAAGTGGGCGTGCCGTGATACACGTCGGGAACCCACATGTGGAAAGGGACGGCACCCAGCTTGAACGCAAAGCCGGCCACCAGAAACACCACGCCCAGGACAAA
>JBDLQY010000004.1:0-20128 GCA_039800325.1 Pseudomonadota bacterium
CGAACGGAACGAAAAGCTGACCGGGACGGACGATAACGCCGAGAGGGACGAGCGAGACGAACTAAAACGAGCAGATCTTGAGCATGTCTACCTCATCACTGTAACAGTTCAGCGAGGGCGAAGCGAATCATCTGTTGCTTATATGCGACCGCGCATCTGCGTGACCGCGACCGGCGGGCGCCATGCTCGTTGTGCCAGGCCTACTCAGCTGGCTCCATACCCTGACGGCGCTTGGCCCCACGCGTGGCGGGCGAAACCATGAAGGCAATGAATGCGCGTGCTTGATCGATCTGCTGAGAGCCTGACACGATCGCGGCGGTAAACGCCGTGATCAGCTGTGCGCCCGGTGGCAAGGGCCCAAGGACTTCAATGCCGGGCGCATGAATAAGTTCACTGAGTTGCTGGAACCCGAGCTCAACACGCCCGTCGACCACCAGCGACGCGACCGGTATACCCGGTGGTGCCTGAATAATGCGGTCGCCCATCTCATCGCGCAGACCCCAGCGTTCAAGCAGACCCAGCAGATGCGTACCGCTGGGGCCGGTGGAATATCCGATCGCGCCTGCCCGCTTGATCGCTTCACGCAGCGCTTCTTCAGTCTGAACAGGGGAATGCGCACTGCCGGCCCGTACAGCAATCGAAATACCACTGAGAGCCAAGTCGTGCATCGAATCGTCAAGCACACGGCCTGCGCTTGAAAGCCGACGTATAGCGTCCGCGGCTAACACCACCACATCGAAGACCTCACCGGACTGCACGCGACGCGCGGCATCGACTCCACCGACGGCTTCGAGTTCAATCGCCTGGCCAGTGGCCTGCGTGTGGGCTGCGGCAAGCTCTGCCAGCAGCTGGCGTGTTGCCATGGATGAGATCAGTCTCAGGGCTTGGGTCATGGCTCGTTACTGTGTTGGGCTTGTACGTGTCTGGGTCGTCGTCCGCGATTCGCGCGATGAGAGCAAATGGCGCAGCGCGCGCTCGCGCAGATGACCAACGATACCCGAAGGGAAGTAATACACCGACAGCACAAAGAGCAGACCCAGCCACAAAAGCCATCGGTCGGGGGTGAATATGGCCGCCATGCCCGGTACCGAATCGAAGACGCTGCCGATGAGCTTCAGCAGGTCTTGCAGGTAACTTTGCGCCAGCAGAAAAAGGGTGCTTCCGATGATGGCACCGTAGAGCGTGCCCATGCCGCCAATGACGACGATCAGCAGGATATCCAGCATGATCTCAAACGATAGTGTGGTGTCTGGTCCGTTGTACCGTAACCAGAGTGCGAGCATGGCACCCGCTAGCGTCGCGAAGAGCGCCGAGAGAATGCTGGACAGAGTACGGTAGATCACCACCCGATAGCCGATGGCCTCGGCGCGAAACTCGTTCTCGCGGATGGCCTGAAGCACCCGACCAAAGGGGGAGTTCACGATGCGCAGCAGAGCCAGAAAAATAGCCGTCACGCCCAAAAACAACAGGTAGTAGCTGATGATCCGGCCGCTGAAATCAACGTCGCCGAAAAGGCCTGGTAGCGGTTCGTCAAACAGCATGAAACCGGGCGATAGCACCTCGGGTACCTTGAATGTGAGGCCGTCCTCGCCACCCGTGAAGTCTGACAGCTGCGAGGCCAGGGTGAGGAAGGCTGAGGCCACAGCCAGTGTGATCATGGCGAAAAAAATGGCGCGCACGCGCAGAGAAAATAGACCGATGACGAGCGCGAGCAGCGCAGACACCAGCAGTGCCGCGGTCACGCCGACCAGCACCGATTCCCAGCCTGGGCCCATGCGACTTGAGGCAATGGCAACACCGTAGGCACCAATGCCGAAAAACATGGTGTGCGCAAAGCTGACGATGCCGGTATAACCCAGCAGAAGATCGAAGCTTGCCACCAGGGCGATGAAGATCAGCGTCTTCGCCGCGACATTAAGCGCCTTGACCCCTGGCACGATGAACGGGGCCAATGCGAGTGCGATGACGATACACAGCAGCAGTGCGGCCAGCCAGCGGCTGCGCGGTAAATCGTTGGAAAGCAGACGGCTCAGCATGATCAGGCGTTGCTCAGCGGTTGGCCACAGGCCACAGACCCTGCGGTCGCCACAGCAAAATAGCGACCATCAAAGCAATGTTGGAGAACAGCGCAAGCTTGGGTGCCAGAAAGCCGCTGTAATTGGCCATCAGGCCGACCAGAAGTGCACCGATCAGCGCGCCCAGTGTGGAACCTAGCCCGCCGATGATGATCACGATAAAAATCAGCACGTTCACCTGAGCGCCGATCTGCGCAGTGACCATCTGCTGATACTGACCCCACATCACGCCGCCCAGTCCGGCCAGAGCACTGCCCGCCACGAAAACGCCTACGAAGAGCCGGCGAATACGATAGCCCAGCGCTTCAACCATGTCGCGATCCTGCACGCCGGCCCGTATGAGCAGACCAATCTTGGTACGACTGAGTGTGAATGCCAGCAGGGCAAACACGAAGATTCCGACGAGAACTGCGAACAGGCGGTATTTTTCGATGGCGGCTTCGCCCAAGAGCACCGAGCCACGCAGCGCCGGCGGAAGCTGTAGTGGAATCTGCTGAGGGCCCCAGATGACCTTGATCAGCTCTTCGCCAATGATCATGCCGCCCATCGTGATCAGGATCTGCTTGAGATGCTGGCCGTAAACCGGGCGTACCAGGAAGCGCTCAAAGACAAGCCCCAGGGCGCCAGCAATCAGCATGGCCACCAGCATGGTCAGCGCGAGCGCGGCCAGATTGGCGGCCAGGTGAGGCGAATCAGACCAGGTGCCCATGCTGGTCATCAGGGTGGTGGCGATGAATGCGCCCAATGCGATGAATACCCCATGTCCAAAATTAAGCACATCCATCAGGCCAAAGACCAGCGTGAGTCCGGAGGCGATGATGAAGATGATCATGCCCATGGCCAGCCCGGCAACTGTCAGTGTCAGCCAGGTTGAACCGGAGCCGATCAGTACCAGTCCACACAGGGCGACGACGGGGACCAGCAGCATGGGCCAGCCTTCCCACTCAGAGAGCCGGCTGCGTAAAGCGCCTGTCGACGGTGTGATCTGGACTGAAGAACTCATGCCGCATGCTCCGTCATTGAAAGCCCCAGCAGTCGCGTCTGCAGGGCGGCATCGTCCAGCAGTTCGCGCATCACACCGCGATGCACGATACGACCGTCATCCATGACGGCGACCTGATCGCCCAGTTCGGCCGCAAAGGCGACGTTTTGCTCAACCAGTACGATGGTCGTGCGCGCCTCACGCAGAGCCTGCAGGGCATCGATCAGATTGCGCACGATGGCAGGGGCCAGTCCCTTACTGGGCTCGTCAATCAGCAGAAGCTCGCGCGGCTCGACGATGGCGCGCGCAACTGCCAGCATTTGCTTTTGGCCGCCTGAGAGCTTGCCCGCCGGCTTCAGCCAGAACTGACGCAGTGCCGGGAACAGCGAAAAAATCCAGTCCAGGCGCTGGGTATCGATGTCGGACAGGCTGCGTGCTGCTCTGGCCGCCAGCAGCAGGTTGTCGCGCACCGTGAGGTCGGCGAAGATTCCCATGCTCTCGGGCACATAGGCGACGCCCAGGCGGGCGATGTCGGGCGTGGCCAGTGCGGTGATGTTGCGTGTGCTCAGTTCTATGCGGCCCTGAGATGCGCGCCACAATCCCATAATGGTTCTAAGTGTGGTCGACTTGCCAGCGCCGTTACGTCCGAGCAGCAACGTAACCTGACCGGCGGGTACCTCGAGATTGACGCCATGCAGAATGTGATAAGCCCCAATGTGCGTGTGCACATCGCTGAGCGTCAGCATGGGGCGTTCGCCATCGACTGTCATCATGTGATCGCTTCTGAACGGGCGGGGGCTACCCCTAGATAGGCCTGCTGCACCACGGGCGAGGCAATCACCTCAGCCGGATTGCCCTGCGCGACCAGAGCACCGTTGTGCAGTACCACGATGCGATCAGACAGCTCGCGCACGACGTCCATTTTGTGTTCGACCAGCAGAATGATGTGTTCCGGATTGCGTTTAAGTGCACGAATCAGATCAAGCACCACCGGTACTTCAGCCACGCTCATGCCTGCCGTGGGCTCATCGAACATGAAGACGCGTGGCTTGAGCGCGATCAGCAGCGCCACCTCGAGTTTGCGCTGGTCGCCATGCGGAAGACTGGCTGCAAGCGCGTCACGCCGTGCGCTGAGGGCCACCTGCTCAAGCACCGCGTCGGCCCCGTCGATCAACTCACGTCGATCGCTCCAGATACGCCAAAGGTTGAGGCCTGCACGGTGTCGCGCCTGTACCGCCAGGCGCACATTTTCATGAACGGTGAGGCGGGGAAATAGATTGGTCAGCTGAAATGCCCGCCCCAGTCCAGCCTGAGCCCTGGCCGCCGCACTCAGCCCGGCGAGATCCTGGCCGTCGAGCAGCACAGATCCCGAACTGGGCTTGAGCTGCCCGGAAATGAGATTAAACCAGGTGGTTTTACCCGCGCCGTTAGGTCCAACGATTGAAGTGAGCGTACCTGGTTCAAACCGGCATGACACTGAGTCGACGGCCTTGTGGCCGCCGAATCGAATGCTGAGGTCTCGGGTTTCGAGCATGACGGAAAGACTCTCGGGGAGGTGGGCAGGCGGCGGGGCCGTGCAGCCAGCGACTGCAGGCCACCCCCAGTGTCGCCTGAGCGGCATTGCTGCGCGCTGTTGTCCGCACGCCGCGGGCGCGTCTCGGTGCCTGGGTACCTCCGCGCCAATCAGCGCTTGTTGCGTATGGGTACGTTCATGTCTTCAGGCTTGATTTCACGTACAAGCTCTGGAACACCCCAGGTGAAAGCGGGATCGACCTTGATGCGGAAGTGATACATGCTTTGCATAGCCTGATGATCTTCCTTGCGAAATGTCATCGTGCCCTTTGGGGTCTCGAAGCTCATGCCAGCCATGGTGCCAATCAGTTTTTCAGTGTTGGTGTCACCGTTGGTTTTCTTGAGCGCTGTCACAATCGCCATCGCTGCTGAAAACCCGCCTGCCGTGAAAAAGTCAGGGGGCGATTTGAATTCTTTGTAGTGACGCGCCACCATCGCTTCATTGACCGGATTCTGCGGAAGGCCGAAGTAATAGTAGGTGGCCCCTTCCATACCGGGGAAGGCCTTGTAGGCGGCCATGGCGGGTAATATGTTGCCCCCGGTGGCGATCTCGATACCGTAACGTTTTAGGTCGAGATCAGCGATTTTGAAAGGGTTGCCTGCCCCCGCCCAGATGATGAAGATTACTTTGCGGCCCGGTTGATCTTTCAGCTTATCGATGATGCGCTGCGCGCCTGCTGTGAAATCAGTGGTGTTGACCGGCAGGTATTCTTCATGAACGATCTTGGCTGTTTTCAGGGCGTCGCGAAATGCTTTAACGCCATCGCGACCAAATGCATAGTCCTGCGCCAGGGTTGCAACTGACACACCTGCTTTGTCTAGGGCCACAGCATTAGAGATGGCGTCCTGCGAGCTGTTACGGCCCGTTCGGAAGATATAACGGTTCCATTTGTCGCCCGTGATCGAGTCGGCAACCGCAGGCTCGACCAGAAGAATTTTGCGGTACTCCTCGGCCACCGGCAGCATGGCCAGGGCCACGCCTGAGCCAGTCGGACCCACCGCGATATCGGCTTTGTCATCAGCGAAGGCCGCTGCCAGCTGCGCCTTGCCCACATCGGGCTTGAACTGGCTGTCTTTTTCGATGACCACGATCCTCTTGCCGCTAATGGTCATGGTGCCGCCCGTGGCGTAATCAAGGCCCATCATCAGCCCGGTGTGGGTCTGCTTGGCATAGGCTTCCAGTGGACCCGTCTTGTCGTACACGTGAGCGATGCGGATTTCGTTGGAGCGAGACTGGGCGTTTGCGCCTGCAGTGAGGCAGGCTATGGCCAGACCGGCAATAAGGCTTCGCAGGGATGACATCTGGGTTCTCCAAGGATGTTGGTCGGTACGGGTGCTGGCGCCGTATAAGGCCAGCGACTGCGCCAGACGGCACTGTAAGGGAAGCGGTGAGCACTGATCAAATCTGCGGCGGGATTGAAACGGGCGGCAGTGCGTGGCTTTGACGTGTGTCAGTATCGACGCGGTCATTATGGTGCTTGCGTCGCAGGTACCCAATCACCGGGCGCTCGCGGATACTGCTGGGCCCATTCAAGGGAGACTGATTCATGGGACTGCCACTGGACGGCATCAGAGTGCTGGAGCTGGGTGATTTTCTGCCGTCCGCCTACGCCTGCATGCAGCTGGGCGATTTCGGCGCGGAAATTATTCGTATACAGCCACCGCTGCGTGCTCAGGGGCGACGCTCGCAGCAGGCTGCGTCGGTGCCGCAGGCACCCCGCTCTCCGTTCGACGCCGAGCGTCGTTTTGACACGCCCAATCGTAATCGACGGTCAGTCGTCATTGACCTGAAGCAGCCCCAGGGGCAGGAGGCTGCACAGCGTCTCGCTGATCGTTGCGATGTGCTGGTCGAGGGCTATCGACCGGGCGTGCTCGATCGCCTGGGCCTGGGATATGAGCAGCTTGCGCAGCGTAATCTGCGCCTGGTGTACTGCTCGATCTCGCTGTTTGGTCAGACCGGGCCCTACCGCGATATTCCCGGGCATGACCCGCTTGCATTGGGCGTGGCGGGTCTTCTGCATCTGGCCAGTGATCCGCCCGATGACGTGCCCAGGCTGCTGGGTTCGCCGGTGGGCGATATTGGCGCGGGGCTGCACGCTTTGTCGGGAATTCTGCTGGCCTTGCGTGAACGTGACCGCAGCGGCCGGGGCCAGCGGGTTGATATCTCGATGACTGAAGCGGCCCTGGCCTTCTCTATGCTGGCTTCGGTACAGGTTCTACAGGGAACTACGGTGCCGCGGCTGAACAAACCGAATGCGATCTCTGGCATTTTCAGGACGGCTGACGACCGATACCTGGTCACCACCAATCTTGAGGCGCATCACTGGGCCAACTTTTGCAAGGCCATCGGTCGTGACGATCTGATGGCTTTGCGGTACGACCGCGCCCGGCGTGATGAGCTGCTCAAGACGGTGCGCGAAATTCTGCGCACCCGAACCCGCCAGGAGTGGTTAAGCATCTTCACGGGTGAACTTGAAAGTCAGGCGGCTCCGGTCAACCGTATTGATGAGGTGTTTGACGACCCGCATGTTCAGGCCCGCGGTATGGTGCTCGAGGTAACAGATGAGCAGGGACTGACTGGCCGGCAGCTCGCGCCTACGATTCGACTGACCCGGACTCCAGGTCGCATTGCCGCAGTCGCACCGCTGGCGGGCGCGCACACGCGGCAGCTGATGGGCGAGGCCGGTTATAGCGATGAACAGATTGATGCACTGCTCGCTGCGGGGGCACTGGCTTAAGGCGGCTTCGGGCGCGAGTGCCCCGCTGATTCAACGAGCATGCGGCCGAAGGGGGGCGCACGTACACAGCCCAGTCGCCGGCGACGCCTACATCCGATCGATGTGTTCGTGGATCCTGGCCACAATGTCCTCAAAGGGCGGCTGACCTTGGTAGTACAGGGCTGCCGTCTTCGCGTACTCGGCAGCAAAGGTGCCGCGCCGAGACGGGTCCGCCAAGACGAACGCCGGATTACGCGCAATGATCCGTTCATCCGCTGTCCGAAACCGTTGCCGTTTGCGTGCCTCATAGGCGGGTGTGCCGATGAAATCGAGCACCTCGGGTAGCCCCAACAGGCAATACACGTCGTAGTAGTGGCGCAGGAAATTCGACGGTACCCGGCCCGTCTCGGACACTCGCCGATACTTGGTGGACAGCGTCTGGAGCTTTTCTACAAAGGTATGGCTGGGCTCGTAACAGAACACGTCTAAGGCGCGGTTGTCGCCGACCGATACCCCGCGCGCGACGGCTTTTTCGTAAGCCCAGGAGGAGATTGTGACCGGACGGTTCGGCGCCGTATCGTCGAACCCAACCTCCAGCAGGACACCGGACTTGATCCCCCGCAGTGACTCCAGGGTGGTTGGATAAACCAGCCGGATGCCCGCGCTGCGTAGCTTTTCGTCGTCGAAGTCGGTGTCACGCTCGGCCGCGACGATGCCCGGGATCCGAATCTCCCGGGTGAGCCAGTCGTAGAATGCTCTCCGTGACTCGACATGCGACGCTTTGTTCTGGTTTCGGCCAGTATTCACATCGAGCGCAGCCGGTGGCTCAATGCGGATATCGATGTCCTCGGAAAAGCGGTGGATGATTCCGAAGCCCTTAGAGAGTGAAGTTCCACCCTTGAGCTCGAACCGCAGCCCCTGCGCCTGTAGGCCCCATAGGCAGTGCATCAGCCAGTAGTCCTTCTCGACCAGTACCGGGTCGATACCTCGCTCGGAAGCGACCAGGCTGACCAGTTGCCCGAAGTCGCGTCGTGCATGAAGGAACTCAGGCATTCAGCCAGCCCATCACGCGCTTGCGGGTGGCCGCCAGACCAAACTGCTCTAGGGCGCGTTTCAACCCCGTGCCATTCATCTCGCGGGCGCGCTGCTTGGCGCGCGCAAGTACAACCGTCTCATCCTCGGCCAACTCGCTCAGGTTGTTGAGCGCATCCACGAACAGAAATTCATCGGAAAGCCGCTTAGGAAAGCGGGCCTTGACCCGGAAGTTGTACTGCCGGCTGCCGAGCGTGAAGACGCCATGACGCTTGCGGTTGTAGACCCAGGTGCGGTTGTACAGCTGGGTAGTGCCCAGACCCGCCGTGTTGTAGGCCGAGGGGGAGAAGATAAGAAAGTCCCGGTCCTTCAGGAAGGCCGTGACCAGTTCCTCGTCGGTGGGCGGCACCACGCCAAATGCCGACTCGCGCGGGGCGTAGTAGAGGCCGCGCGCGAGCTTGGTCAGGCAGCCTGCGGAAACCAGTTCCTGCAGGTGGCGGTCCACAGCCGTGCTGAGTGATGCCAGTTCCTCGCGCCTGTACACCTGCCCCGGGCGCAAGGCACGAACGAGACGCGCCGGCGCGCCAGACAAGGCATGAGTAACGACAGCAGGCATGTCAGGTTGCATGTTTTTTTATTGACGTTTCATGCAGAGTACGCTGACCAAAGCCTCCCGTCAACGCCGTCACCTGTTGCAGCCTGATGGCTAATCGAGGCCTATTAGAACAAGCACCTCGACTCGGGCCCCGCTGATCCGATGGAGGCGATCAAGTTCCGCATGGAGCAGCGAAGTCTGACCCCGCCCGGTCCACCTTGAAGGGCGTCGTCGATCGCCGGTCGCCCTACTCGGCGTTGTCGATATCGTGCCTGTCTCGACGGGCCCCATTCACATGAGCCCAGAACGCTGGCTTGCGCCCATGGCGGGTGCGGATCTCGGCTTCGAACTCATCATGGGATGACAGGGGCAGGAGGCCAGTGGTGACGTTCGCGATCTGCTGTAGTCGCGACCAGTATCGCGCCGCGTGTCCGTAGGCGTGGGTATAGGCCCTCTCCAGGATGCCATTGATCAGCGCCCGGTAGATGACGGTCTCGCCGCGTGGGCAGTCGTGGTTGCGCAGAGCCTTCGCTAGCGGGATGAGGCTGTCGTATTGGGTACCGTCGATCTGCCCGGGCTCAGCTAGCAGTCGGGCCTCCGCAGCGGCGGGGTCGTCGAGCTTGAGCAGCACAGCGGCGGCGGCGGCCAGGTTGGGGTGGGCGAGGGCGAGTTCGCGGGCATGGTCGCGTGCTTGAGGCCTGGCCGCCTCTGGCAGGTGTTGCAGCCAGAGGTCGAGGTAGAAGTCCGACATCGTTTGCTCGAACATCCCCCTACGGATCGGAACACTTGCCTCGAACTAGCCGAGCTTCTCCAGTGCCTCGGCCCGCAGTCCGAGTCGGCCATCTTCGAGATGTCCCCAGCCGTCCTGCAGCCACCTCAGGGCATCGGCCGGCCGGTCGGCCTCGAGGTAGGCCCGGGCGAAGGACTGGCGCTGCACCGGGTTCGGGTCGGGGCTGTAGCGCAGGGTTGCGCGTACCGTCACGTCGGGATCCCGCAGGGATTCGGACAGCAGCGACAGCGCGCCGGGCGCGTTTGCGGCACTTAAAGCAAGGCGGTCCGGCCGTCTCGTCAGGGCGAACGCAGTCTGTCGCGTGGGCCACCACGGCGGTGAGGAATTCGGCGAACTTGCGGGCGGAGCCTCGCTCCGGGGCGATGGCGCGAGATAGTGGGTCAGGTCAATGACGTACACGGCGCTGTTGGGTGGGGTGGCTGATGGGACTCGAACCCACGACAACCGGAATCACAATCCGGGACTCTACCAACTGAGCTACAGCCACCACCGAAGAAACTGGCCTGCCCGACAGGAGTCGAACCTGTGACCCTCAGCTTAGAAGGCTGATGCTCTATCCAACTGAGCTACGGGCAGCAAATCCGCACGGATGTCGATCGGCGCCGGGGCAGGGCCACGCGAGTAAGCCTTGCGACCGGAAACCCGATGGTCGGGGCGAGAGGATTCGAACCTCCGACATCTTGCTCCCAAAGCAAGCACTCTACCAGGCTGAGCTACGCCCCGAGAATCTAAAAGTATATCGTAAACCGAGCGATTGCAGAGTCTTGCTCAGGGTGCGCTGGCGTTGACGACGCGGGTGTCTACCGCCATAAAAATGTGTCAGGCTGGAAAAACAAGTTATCGGCCAGGGGTCAAGCGAGTCTGTCCTGGCGCCGTTTTCATTACAAAGGAGCCTTCATGAGCGTCATCTCCGAGTTTCGAACCTTTGTCATGCGTGGCAACGTCGTTGATCTGGCGGTCGGTGTCATTGTCGGAGCGGCTTTTGGCAAGATTGTCGATTCGATGGTGCGCGACCTGTTCATGCCGCTGATCGGTTTGTTCGTGGGTGGCATTGATTTTTCGAACTGGTTTTTCATGCTGGGCAAGCCGCCTGCCTCCTTCACCGGGCCGCTCACCTATGAAGCCTTATCAAAGGCTGGTGTGCCTTTGTTCGCCTACGGCAACTTCATTACCGTGGTGATCAATTTCATCATTCTGGCTTTTGTCATTTTCATGATGGTGCGGCAAATCAACCGCCTGGCAGCGATCAAGGAGAAGGCGGCCGAGGCACCGCCCGCGCCCTCGCCGGTGGCTGCGGTGAGTGAAGAGGTTTTGCTGCTACGCGAAATTCGCGATGCGCTGGCTCGCGGTCAGGCGACTAAAGGCTGAGCCACGGTGGGTCAAGCGCTGCGGTCCGAAAGCGTGCCCAGCTCGAGTGTGCTCAGCGCGCCCGCGCCTGGGCTGCCATGCGCTTGTTGATGGCCAGCGCCTGCGCCAGGCCCTCCACATTCGCAATGCCTCTGCCGACGATGTCGAAGGCGGTGCCGCTGGCGCAGGTGGTAAAGGGGGCGGGCAGCCCGCCCAGGACCGTTACGCCGCTTTCAAAGCCCATGAGCTTCATCGCGATCTGGCCCTGGTCGTGGTACATGGACACCACGCCGTCGTAAGCGCCATTGCGCGCCGCGACAAAAATCGTGTCGGCAGGCAGGGGGCCGCGGGCATCGACGCCTCGAGCCTGCATAGCCCGCACAGCGGGTTCGATGATGTCGATCTCTTCGCGACCCATGGTGCCGCCGTCACCTGCATGGGGATTGAGACCCGCGACCGCCACGCGTGGTGCCGAGATGCCTGCGGCCTTGAGACTGCGATTAAGAATGTCAATGGCTTCCTGAATGGTGGGCCCCTGAATGGCTGCCGCAACCTCGGACAACGGAATATGCGAGGTTACCCTAGAGGTCCAGAGGCCCTTGGTGACATTGAATTCGCACACGAAACCGGTGACACTCAGATGATCCTGCAGCAGACGCATTTCGTCTTCGTGCGTCAGGCCAGCCAGGCGCATGGCGCCTTTGTTCAGGGGCGCAAAGACCACACCGTCCAGCTCGCGACGCTTGACCGCCTCGGCGGCGAGATCAAGCATGCGCAGCGCATAGCGGCCCGAAGCCAGGGTCATGCGTGCCGGCTCGATCTCCTGCTCGGCGATCGCGTCATCGGTGGCGTAAAACGCAATCCCGCCGCCCAGTCCGCGCGCTTCAGCCAAGGTCTTGACGGGCGTTAGCGTCAGTTTGGCACCTGCGACTCGTTCGCCTGCTGCCAGCACCGAACGTGCCCCTATAAGCACCAGTTGTGCGTCCTGCGAGGCTTCTGGCCTGGCCAGCAGTTTGACGGTGACCTCGGGGCCGATACCGCTGGGATCTCCCAGTAGTACACCGATCACGGGCTTTGAGGCGGAGTGGGATGCAACGGTCATGGCGAGTCCTAAGTTAAAGCGTTGTTACTTCTGCGTTTCGATCCCGGCGTCTTTGATGAGTTTGCCAAAGCGCTCAAATTCGGCGCGATTGAAAGCTGCGAAGGCGTCAATCGTCATGGGTTGAATGTCACCGCCCAGGCCCTTGAGTTTACCGGCCACATCGTCCAGCGTGAGCACGCGCTTGAGTTCAGTATGCAGGGCATCCACCACCGTCTTGGGTGTTCCCCCGGTCACGAACAGGCCATACCAGGTGGACATCTCAAGGCCAGGCACGCCAGCTTGTGCCAGGGTGGGAACCTCGGGCAGTTGCGGAGAGCGGGCAGGTGACATCACCGCCAGAGGTTTCATTTTGCCTGCGCGAATCTGAGGCATGGACGACGAGGATGTATCAAACATCAACTGCACCTGGCCGCTGATGACGTCCAGATGCGCCTGGCTGCTGCCCTTGTAGGGCACATGAATGGACTTGGTACCCGCGATGAGGTCGAAGGCTTCGCCAGCGAGGTGCTGGGTACTGCCCACCCCTGACGAGGCGTAGCGATACTGGTCTGGCTTGGCCTTCATGTCGGCAATGAGCGACTTCACATCGGCGATCTGCAGGGTCGCCGAGGCCAGCAGTACATTGGGCACCACCACGATCAGGCCCACAGGCTGCAGGTCTTTCAGGGGGTCATAGGCCAGCTTGAGCATATGGGGTGCAATGGCCTGTCCGGTATTCGTGGCTACCAACAGCGTGTGGCCGTCGGCGGGCGCTTTGGCAGTGATGTCAGCGGCGATGGTGTTGGAGGCCCCGGGTCGATTTTCGACCACGAAGCTTTGCTTGAAGGTTTCGCCGAATTTTTCGGCCAGCATGCGGGCGATCACATCGGTGCCACCACCGGCTGAAGCACCCACCATGATGCGGGCGGGTTTGGTCGGCCAGGCGGGCGTGGTTTGCGCACTAGCGCTGCTGCTGAGCGCATATAGGGCTGTGATAGCACTGAACGCGATCAAGCCTGCAAACGATGGTTTCATCGCTGGGTCTCCGGTATTGTTATTGACGAAGGCGTGATCCTAACCGCTCGGCCCGGCCTGGGCCAAGGGCTCGGAAGCAGTCAACCAAGCTTACGGGGACGGATCGGGCGATATCGACAAATGCGCCAGACGCTCAGCGTCCGATTGCCGCACCCTCGCGGCGCGGATCGACACCGCTGACCAGTTCGCAGTCATGAGGCGCGGTGCATACCCGGTGGATGCCGTGCAGGCCACTGGTCATGTCTACGGTTCTGATCTGATGCCCGCGTGCGCGCAGCGTATCGATGAGCGATGCGCTCACGCGACCTGCTTCAATTTCGCTTGGCCCATTGCGGTTACCGAGATTGGGTAATTCAATCGCCTGCTGAAGAGGTATTTCATCGTCCAGCACCGCGATCAGCGTTCGGGCAACGTGGCTCACGATATTGGCGCCGCCGGGTGAACCAATCAGCAGGCGCAGATCGCCGCGACTGCCATCTGGGCGACGTTCGAACACCAGGGTGGGGGCCATGGAGCTGCGGGGTCGCTTGCCTGGCTGGGGCCGGTTGGCGGGCGGCATGTCGGCGGGGCTTGCGGCGACGCTAAAGTCGGTGAGCTGATTGTTGAGCAAGAAGCCCTCGACCATCAGCCTTGACCCGAACGCATCTTCGATGGACGCGGTCATGCTGACGGCGTTGCCCCAGCGATCAATGACGGACAGATGGGTCGTCGAATCGAGCTCCAGCTGCACACTGTGCGCCGTGCTCCGGTTAGTGCGCGGTGTCGTGCCTGTCGCACCCTCGGGCATGCCAAATGGTGCGGCACCGCCAGCCCGCTCGCCGATCAGCTTTGCGCGCTCGGCCAGATAATCTTTTGCCAGCAGACCGGCTGCGGGTTGGTGGGTAAATTCTGGATCCGCGATCCAGCGATTACGGTCGGCAAAAGCCAGACGGGCGGCCTCTAGAAAGCGATGTATGCCGGCTTCGGTCAGCGCACCCTCCAAAACCAGGGGGATTCTTGATGGCGTTGACGATTGGGCTGAATCAAACAGCTGAAGAATTTGTCCGACGGTGATGGCCCCGGAGGAGGGCGGCGGCATGCCACAGATCCAGTGACGCGGCCTGGCGAAGCATAGGGGCTCTCGTTCGACGACGCGGTAATTTTCAAGATCAGAGGCCGAGAGTTGGCCCGGATTGCGCGCATGTGTTCGCACGGCACCGACGACGGCATGGGCGATGCTGCCGCGATAAAAAGCTGCGGCTCCGTCGCGGGCGAGTACTTCAAAGGTTGTAGCCAGTTCTGGGTTATGTAACCGGTGACCTACGGGCCAGGGCTTTCCCGATGGGTCTAGAAAATATTTAGCTATCTGGGTTTCCCGGGCAATGAAGCGGTCCTGGGTGAGCAACCGATTGAGTCGCGGACCGACCAGAAAACCGTCGCGGGCCAGGTGAATGGCGGGCTCAAACAGTTGTGGCCAGGCGAGCCGACCATGCTGGCGATGCGCGGTCTCCAGCAGGCGCACCAGGCCGGGAACCCCGACTGAAAGCCCCCCTGCGACAGCCTGGGCAAAGGCCAGCGGCCGGCCGTCTCGGTCAGCGAGAAGGGTCTCATCAGAATCAGCGGGCGCTGTTTCGCGTCCGTCGAGGGCACTGACCGAGCGGCTGCGAGCGTCATACACCAGCATGAAACCGCCGCCGCCGATACCCGACGATTGCGGCTCAACCAGACCCAGCACCAGCTGCGCTGCGATCGCTGCATCGACAGCACTACCACCCGCCCGCAGCATCTGATCGGCAGCCTCGGTGGCCAGTGGATGAGCAGTGACCGCCATCTGCTGCCGGGCGCGAACTACGGTTTTCGGTGTCCAACCCGAGGCTGCTTCGGGTTGTGCGACAGGCTGGGCGGGTTGGGCCTGCGAGGGCGCATGCGGCGATGCCAGTGCAAGCAGCAGGGCACAGGCAAAAGGCCCGACAATACGAGCGGGTCGGACAAAGCGTGTCGGCCGGGCAAAACGCATAGACGGGGTAAGGCTGAAAGGCGCGGCCAAACGCGCGGACGGAGCAGGCCGATACGAAGTCATGGCGTCCATGATAGCTTTTCGTCTTTGCAATCAGGAGTGCAATCCGCCATGCAAGCACAGCCCTCTAACCCCATGAATATCCGCGACAGCGTGCAGGCTATTGCCCGAGGGCGTCTGCGCGCGGTTGAGCTGATCGAACAAGCGCAGACTCATGCGCGTGAGGCTCAGGCGCTTAATCCGCTGGCCTTTGCCGATTGGGAAGGGGCTCTTCAGCAGGCGGTCATGCTGGATGCTGAGGCAAAGAGTGGCCGACTGCGTGGGCCACTCCATGGAATACCCATCAGCATTAAAGACTTGTTTAATGTCGACGGCATGCCTTCACGTGGGGGCACGCGTGCGCCCTTGCCCGAGTTGGGTACGCGTGAGGCCAGTCTGGTGACGCGTCTGCGCGAAGCCGGCGCAGTGATCTTCGCCAAGACGAACATGCACGAGATCGCGCTGGGCGCCACCGGTGAAAATCTCTGGACTGGCGATGTCAAGAACCCGATCGATCCGGCCCGTCAGGCGGGTGGTTCGTCCAGTGGTGCAGCCGTGTGCGTCGCCAGGGGCATTGGTCTTGGTGCGATCGGAAGCGATACTGGCGGCTCGGTGCGCATACCGGCGGCCTTCTGTGGCGTGGCAGGGTACAAACCCACGCGCGATGCCATTCCCCTTGATGGCGGCCTGTATCTGTCCTGGACCTGCGATCATGCAGGACCGCTGGCGCGCTCGGTTGCCGACTGCGCGCTGTTGTTCGAAGTGATGGCTCAGCGCTCAGTGCAGCACGGAAGTGTTGCCAGAAAGCCCCGTCTGGCCGTGCCACGGGCCTGGCTGCAAGGGCGTCTTGAAGCCGGTATCCGCGAGGTATTCGAGCGCATCGTGGCTGGGCTCAAGGCCGACGGGATTCCGGTCGACGATGTCGATTTACCGCTGCTGCCCAAAATCTGGACCGTCTACACGCCACTGGTGCGTGCTGAGGCTGCCTGGGTACATCGCGAGGCGCTTGCGACGGGTGGTGAGGGTTTCTCTGAGATGGTTTTGCCTGCCCTGAAAGCGGGTCTGACGGTTGCGGCAGCGGACTACATCGCCGCTTTGAAGATGCGACAGGCGTTTCTGGCTGAGATGGAGTCTCTGCTGGCCCAGTACGACGCCTTGATTCTGCCCGGCAATGCGGTGGTGCCACCTTTGCGGGGGCAGCTTGAGGTTCCGACTGAATCGGGCAGCATGAGTACACGCGAGGCGGTGTTGGGGCAGACCGTTCCATTTTCGTTTGCCGGCCTGCCAACGCTGGTGCTTCCGACTGCGCCGGTGGGCGGGCTTCCCACCAGCCTGCAAATCGTCGGACGCACCGACGGCGACGCCGGTGTATTGGCCCTGGGTCAGTGGTTCGAAGCGCGGCTGGGCGCCTGAATCCGGGGGCGCGGCGCTTACCTGGGGCCGCCCAATGCGGCAACGCCTGGCACGAGCGAGTTTCGTCGCACGGTGATGCCGTGAGAAAATCGCCAGATGCATCCAATCATCAGCCCATGGCCGTCCGCGATGTTCCGTTATCGCGGGGCACTTAACGCCCTCAACCCCGGGCGCGGGCTTTGGTACGTGCTCCTGACACTGATGGTCCTAAGCCTGGTGTCAGCGGGGGCGCGGGCGGCTGACCCGCCCAAGTCCGATGCTCCGCGCGCTGGCGAGACGCGCCCGGTCGAAAGGCGCCTGAGTTACCCCGAGCGCGAAGATGTCCGGGAGTTCATACGGCTTATGGTCAGCCGGCATGGCTTTTCTGAGGCCTGGCTCGACGAGGTTTTTGCGCAGGCGCGGCATTCACCGCGAGCGGTCACCCTGATGACGCCGGCGCCAGCGGGCACGCGCCGCTCTTGGGTGGCCTACCGGGACCGCGTGGTCGATCCAGCCCGCGTCGAGGCTGGGCTTGCCTTCTGGCGCGAACACGATGTCTGGATACGGCGTGCCACTGAGCGCTTCGGTGTTCCCGGCGAAATCATCGTTGCCATCATCGGCGTTGAAACGCTTTACGGTCGCGTCACGGGCGATTTTCGCGTGTTGGATACCCTTACAACCTTGTCGTTTGACTACCTGCGACGCGCTGAGTTTTTCCGCACTGAGCTTGAACAGTTCCTGCTGATAGTGCGCGACAACCGTCTTGACCCCACAGGTCCGCGCGGCTCTTATGCCGGGGCGATTGGTGTACCGCAGTTCATGCCCGGCAGTATCCGCAGACACGCCATTGATTTTGATGGTGATGGCCGTGTGGATCTTCAGCGCAGTATCGCCGATGCGGTAGGCAGCGTAGCCAGTTTTCTGGTGAATCACGGTTGGCGCACCGGTGAGCCCAGCCATTTTCCAGCAACGGTATCTGATCTGAATCGGGTAGAACCGCTGATCGCGGCGGGCATCGAGCCCCAGTTCAGTTTCGACCAAATGCGGTCGGCGGGCGTGGCCTCGCCGGCTCAGGTGCCGAGCTCGTTAAAGTTCGCTCTGGTCGACCTGCCCAACATTGACCAGCCGCCCACGTTTTTTCTGGGCGCTAACAACTTCTATGTCGTCACGCGCTACAACCGCTCTAGTTTTTACGCCATGGGGGTGCTGCTGCTGGCCGCCGAGTTACGGGCCGGCCGCGGCGCCCTGTAGCCTGCCTAAGCGAGGTGGCGCGTCAGCAGCGCCAGTACCCGGTCATGAGACAGCCGCGCGCTGTCGGCGTGATAAGAGGCCCGCTGTTCGCAGTTAAACCCATGCCCGGCCGGGTACAGGTAAACCGGCTGCTGCGGATGTGCTGCGCGCAGTTTATCGACGTCGGACAGCGGTATTGCATGGTCGGTCTCGCCATAGTGCAACTCGACCGGACAGCGGGGCTGTTCATTCGCAAGTGCAGCAATGCCTCCGCCATAAAAGGGCGCGGCGCACGCCAGGCCCTGCAGGCGGCAGGCCGCTGCCCAGGCCAGGGTGCCACCCCAACAGTAGCCCACCATGCCCACCTTCCCGGCTGATTCGAGGACGGACTTGGCCGCCGCGATGGCCGCAAGCGCCTGGTCGAGACTGATTTTCTGCATGAGCGCGCGCCCGCGAGCGATGCTGTCGGCGCTGTAATCGAGTTCCACATTGGGTTCCACCCAATCGAACAGGGCTGGTGCGATTGCCACGTAGCCCGCCTGGGCGAAGCGCTCGCAAACTGATCGGATGTGGCTGTTCACGCCAAAGATTTCCTGCCCGATCAGCACGCCGCCGCGAGCTTGACCGACGGGGTCGGCCCGCCAGGCGCCCAGAGCAGGACCGCCGTCCAGGTTTAAGCGAATTGAGATACCCATCGAATCGCCTCCAGAGTGCTATGAAGCTCACGATGCTAACAGGCGCCCTTATAATTCAAAGTTCCGCCTGAAAATGTTTACGTGAGAGCGTTCATGAAGATTCTGGTGCCGGTTAAGCGCGTGGTCGATTACAACGTCAAGGTTCGCGTCAAAAGCGATCAAAGCGGAGTCGATATCGCGAACGTGAAGATGTCTATGAATCCCTTCGACGAGATCGCAGTCGAAGAGGCTGTCCGTCTCAAAGAGAAAGGCGTCGCCACTGAGATCATCGCGGTATCGGTGGGGTTGCCGGCCTGTCAGGAAACGCTTCGCACGGCAATGGCCATAGGCGCTGACCGCGGCGTTTTGATCGAAACCGACGTTGAGGTGCAGCCTCTGGCCGTCGCCAAACTGCTTAAGGCTCTGTGCGATCGTGAGCAGCCGCAGCTGGTCATTCTGGGCAAGCAGGCCATCGACGATGACTCCAACCAGACCGGGCAGATGCTGGCCGCACTGGCGGGCATGCCCCAGGCGACGTTCGCATCCAAAGTCGAAGTCGCCGATGGGCACGCACAGGTCACGCGCGAGGTCGATGGCGGGCTCGAGACGCTGTCTCTCCACCTTCCGGCAGTGATCACCACCGACCTGCGCCTGAATGAGCCGCGCTATGTCACCCTGCCCAACATCATGAAAGCCAAGAAGAAGACGCTCGATGTGCTCAAGCCCGCCGATCTCGGGGTTGATCCGACACCGCGTCTGCGCACACTCAAGGTCAATGAGCCGCCCGGGCGCAAGGCGGGGGTCAAGGTGGCTGACGTGGCCGCCCTGGTCGAGAAGTTGCGCAATGAGGCAAAAGTCATCTAAGGGTGCGTTCGCCCCGTCGTCATTTACGCTGAGGATTTCACCATGGCAGTTCTGGTCATCGCCGAACACGACAACCGTTCCATTCGCCCCTCTACGTTGAACACCGTCAGCGCTGCGATCAAGCTGAGTGCAGAAGTCACGGTATTGGTCGCGGGCGCCGATTGCGCGGCGGCCGCGCAGGCCGCAGCCGCCATCGCGGGCGTCAGCAAGGTGCTGCATGCCGATGGGCCGCAGCTGGCCGATCAGCTGGCCGAGAATGTCGCTGAGCAGGTGCTGGCAGTGGCTGGTGGCTACACGCATATCCTGGCGCCAGCCACTGCGCACGGCAAAAACATCCTGCCTCGGGTGGCCGCCCGGCTCGATGTTGCCCAACTGTCTGACATCACCAGCGTTGAGTCGCCTGACACGTTCACGCGTCCCATCTACGCCGGCAATGCTATTGCCACGGTACAGTCCGTTGATACCGTCAAGGTCATCACGGTGAGAACCACCGCCTTTGATGCCGCTGCTGCCAGCGGGGGCAGTGCAAGCGTCGAGGCCATCGCCCCGGCCGCTGACAGCGGCAAGTCTGCGTTCGTGCGGCGTGAGGTTGCCAAATCCGACCGCCCTGAGCTCACCGCAGCGAAAATCGTGGTTTCGGGTGGTCGCGGCATGGGTTCTGCCGACAACTTCAAAATTCTTGATCCCCTGGCTGACAAGCTGGGTGC
>JBDLQY010000005.1:0-8575 GCA_039800325.1 Pseudomonadota bacterium
CTGAGGTGGTGGCAAAGCTGCACGAGGGGTTTCGCAAGGCCGTCGAAGACCCTGCATTCATCGCCCGAATGGACGAGATGGAAAACGCCATCGTCTATCAGGGGCCCGAGCAGTTTAAGCAGAGTTGGGCTCGCTACTATGTCGAGGAGGGCGAGCGTGTACGCCGCTTTTTGAGCAAATGAGCATAGACGCTATAGCCTCGAAGGCCAGCCCGCTCATTGCCGCAGCAGAGTCCTATTTCGCTGCCGTTGATCGCAAGGATCTGGTAGGGACACTGGCCTGGCTTGCGCCAGACGCGCGATTCGCGGTGGCAACCTATGACACCGTTTTTCAGGGGCACGAGCAGATCGGCGGCATGTTCGAAAGACTGTTTGCACGCTATCAGGGTATCTGGCACGGCGATTTTCAGCACGTCGTTCAGCCGCCTGACCAGCTGGCCTGTCAGTTTCATGTCCGCAATACCGCGTTCGACGGGCAGGTGTTTCGCAAGAACAACTGTAACTTTTTTCGAATGGGGCCTGATGGGCGCTTTGTCGAGGTTGCGGTCTACATGAGTGGTGACAATGCGCTGCGCTAGACGCGGCTCTGCGGGTATCGGTTGTCTCCGTACTTATGGATGATAAGGTCTTAGAGCAGGCTCGACATCAGTTCACGCAGGGCTTGGCGGCGATGCAGGCCGGCATCCTGGCCGATGCTGAGCAGGCCTTCCGCCGAGCGCTCGAATTGGTTCCGGATCGTCTGTCGGTCCTGATCAATCTCGGTGTCGCCTTGCTGCAGCAGGGTAGGGCCGAGGCAGCGATTGAGTACCTTGAGCAGGCCATAGCCATTGCGCCCGATGAGATTGACGCGCTGGGGCATCTCGGTGTGGCATGCGCTCAGAGCGGGCGGCTTAAGCGTGGGCTCGAGGTCTTACAGCACTCGCTCAAGCTTAATCCCGAGCAGGGCGCAGCCTGGGGGTGTCTCGGATCTATCTTTCGCGAACTGGGTCACTACGACGAGGCTGCGCGATGTTTTGAACAGGCGCTGCAACAGGGCGCCGACTCCGAGCTTTATCGCTATTACCTGGCGGCCGTCAGCGCTTCAGGGCTTGACAGCAGCGTGCCCAGGCAGTCGCCCCTGCAGTATGTGCAGGGCCTGTTCGATGCCTATTCAGTCGATTTCGATAAACATCTCGCGGTACTGGGTTATGAGGCTCCGCGGGTGCTGGTGGAGACTGCAGTGAGTCTCGGAGGCTTTCCGTGCGAGGCCTCGCTGGATCTGGGGTGCGGTACGGGGCTGATTGGCGAGCGTCTGCGCGAGCAGGAAGTCAACGTAGCTCCGCCCAGATCGGCCCGTGTTCGCATCGACGGGCTGGATGCGTCACCGGGCATGATCCAGCGCGCTCGCCAAAGCGGAGCCTACGACGATTTGTTTCTTGCAGAGCTCAAGCAGTGGCTGCTGAGTGCCAACCGCTCCTACCAGCTCATCCTCGCAGCAGATGTTTTCATTTATGTGGGGGCTCTTGAAGAGGTCTTTGAGGGCGTGGCCGCGCGCTTGTCTGCGGGCGGCGTGTTTGCGTTTAGCGTAGAGCGATTAGACGAGAGCGCCGGCGGGAAGAGTTTCCCTCGGCCCGGCGGATTCAAGCTGCTGCCCTCACTGCGCTATGCGCACTCGCGGTCTTACCTTGAGGCACTCGCCTTGCGTAACGGTATGACTACGGTCAGGGTTCAGGAGGGAATTCTGCGCTGTGACCAGCAGCACCCGGTGCCCGGTCTCTATGTATTTATGCGTCGGGTTTAAGTCGAGGTATCAGGGACTGTCACCCGCGTACGTGAGGCCGGAAACACCAGAGTAAATCGGCTTCCCTGACCAGGTGCTGACTCAATGTCGAGTGCCCCGTCATGACGCATCAGAACCTGTTTAACAATCGCGAGACCCAGACCCGTACCTCCGGTCTCGCGAGAGCGCGCGGTATCGACCCGATAGAAACGCTCGCTAAGCCTTGGAAGATGTTCGCTAGCGATTCCAGGGCCGCGGTCGACGATGCTTACTCTGACGCCGCCTTCCGAGGTTACGGCCACCGAGATATTGACCGGTGCTGCAGGTTCCGAGTATTGACAGGCGTTGCTGAGAAGGTGGTTAAGAGCCATGTTGAGCTCATCGCGATGGCCGGCAATTTCGGTCGCATCCGGCCCGTCTGAGACAGTGATGGAATGTCTGTCCGGAAATCGTTCCCGGGCGATCTGCAAGGCCTGATCGATGACTGCCTTGGTCTCAACCCATTGATTGATGGGCGGCTGGGCCCGACCCTCCAGGTCGGCCAGCACCAGTAGATCATTGACCAGCGATTTCATGCGGTCAGCTTGTTCATGCATGATTCCCATCATGGCTCGATTGGTCTCAGCGTCGGACTGTTCAGCGCGAATGGTTTCAATAAAGCCCGACAGAACGGTCAGCGGCGTATGCAACTCGTGTGACACATTGGCAATAAATTCACGGCGCATTCGCTCGTGGCGATCGTTCTCGGTAAGATCTTGTGACAGGATAAACATGCCGTTGCTGAAGGGCCGCACAAAAATACCAAGCCGGCGTCCGTCAGGTCCTGGAAATCGCACGGTTTGCTCGAAGTCTCCGGATCGAAGATGCGCGACGAACTCAGGGCTTCTGACCATGTGCGTGACGGGCTGCAGGCGATCGCGACGGGGGTCAATACCGAAATGGGCCGCAGCGGTTCTGTTACACCACTCAATCTGCTGCATCGAATTCAGGACGAGCACGCCATTTGGAGAAGCGTCGATCGCTGCACGGAAAGAATCGAGCGCGTGTTGCTCTTGATGCAGGGCCTTCTCGTGCGTCTGCATGAGCTTTATAACCCGGTAGGCCACATCGGTCGCCAGACCTTCAAAACGCATACCAGGCCTAGCAGCAGGATCGCGAAGCCAATCAACGAAGGCCGAAATACGGGACTTCTCGACGCTAAGAGAGAGCAGCGCACCGACCAGCGCACCGACGCTGATACCGAGTAAGAGCTCTCCGTCTTCGAGGGTACTGGCGATGAAAGCGCCGGCAACAGCTCCAATCAGAACCAGTAGTCCGGGTCCCGGGAGCCTAACGAACAGCATCTTCCTTAGCCGCCATCGGTGTATGTCGAATATCAGCTCCCTTGACGATGTAAATCACGGCCTCAGCGAGATTCTTTGCATGGTCACCCACGCGTTCGACGGCTTTGGCTACGAAAACCAGATCAATAGCTGCCGAGATGGTGCGCGGGTCTTCCATCATGTAAGTGATGAGCTTACGCAGTAGACCTTCGAACTCTTCATCGATCTGGCGATCTCGTTTAATGACCTCTAGGGCGCTGGTCGCATCGAGTCGGGCGAATGCGTCGAGTGCCTTACGCAACAAGGTGACTGCCATGTCGGCCTCAAGCCGCAGGTCGCCCACGGGCAGACGCAGGCGACTGGGCATCCCCAACTCTAAGAGGCTTTGCACAACCCGCGCGGTGCGTGCGGCTTCATCGCCCACCCTCTCGAGGTTGGCGGTAATTCGACTGATGGCTATCAGTAGTCTGAGATCCCGGGCAGTGGGCTGGCGCAGAGCGATGATGCCCGATAAATCGCGGTCGATCTCGACTTCCAGTCGGTTGACCTGCTCTTCGTCGCGCAGCACCTGAGTGGCGAGCTCTCCATCGAGTTGTGCGAGCGAGTCGACCGCCCGGGAGACCTGACTTTCTACCAGTCCTCCCATTTCGAGTACTCGAGAGGAAATACTGTTGAGCTCGGCATCGAATTGAGCCGAAAGGTGCTTGTCAGGCATGGGTGAATTCCTCAGTCAGGGCTTACTCGACTGTACTGCATTCGGGCGTCCCAGAGATTGATTAGCCTTGGTGCGCTCGGGGAGTGCATTGGTCGGACGAACCTAAGCTGCCCTCAGATTTCCAGATATTGCCGCCGACAGTGGTTTGACGGATATGGCGGTCGTCCGCCAGAAGCGCGAGGCAGAAAAGACGCTCATGGTCAGTGAGCGCCTGTCCCCAGCGGCGGCCCAGAAGCTCGGAGGCGCTTGGGTCAATCACCACCATATCGGCTTCGCATCCGGCCGCGAGGCGGCCACGCGTATTCGGTAGTCCCAGGGCCTGGGCGGCTCCGGTGGTGTGGTGCCACCATAGCTCGACAGGCGACAGAGTATGGCCACGTAGCCGCGCGATTTCAAAGGCAGCGGTCATTGAGCGGAACGGGGAAAAACTGCTGCCACCGCCCACGTCACTGGCCAGGGCCCAGGCGTGAGCGCTGGTCGTCGCCGCCTTAAAATCGAAAAGACCGCTTCCCAAAAATAAATTAGAGGTCGGGCAGACAGCGATGCTTGCCTGATGGTGCCGAATGAGGGCACGGTCTGCGTCGTCGAGATAAATGCCATGGGCCCAGATTGAACGCGGGCGGACCAGCTTGAACCGATGGTAAACGTCGAGATAGCTGCGCGCGTTCGGGAATAACTTCGCAACCCAGGCGACCTCGTCGGGGTTTTCGGCCACATGCGACTGCACCCAGACATCTGGATAGGCCTGCGCGAGTTCTCCTGCGCCCGCCAGTTGTCGCTCTGTGCTGGACGGCGCAAAGCGAGGTGTAATCGCGTAGCTTAATCGCCCTCGTCCGTGCCATCGCTGAATGAGCTGCTCTGTTTCGAGCAGTGATTGTTCGGTGTCGTCCCGCAGCCCTGGCGGGCAATGGCGATCTTGCAGAACACGCCCGGCGATCAGCGCCAGGTTTCGGCTGAGTGAGGCCTGCATCAATGCGTCGACCGCTGTTGCGTGCACCGTCGCAAATACCGCTGCGCTGGTGATGCCATGCCTAATCAGTTCATCGACAAACAAGGACGCCACGGCACGCGCATGTGTCGGATCGGCGAAACGCTGCTCTGCCGGAAAGGTGTGTCGCTCGAGCCAGTCGAGTAGCCCATCTGCTGGCGAGGCAATCACATCGAGCTGTGGAAAATGCAGGTGAGCGTCAACGAAACCAGGTGCGATCAGGCATTGGCGGAAGTCGTGGTCAATCGCCCCCTGCCATTGCCCGGCGGGCAACACGGCCGTGATGATGCCTTGGGCGTTAACGACGATAACCTGGTCAGTCTCAATGTGCAGCGTCTGCAGGCTGTCCCCCTGCAATACATCACCCCGCCATACGCGAGACTCCCACCCGACGCGCACGGCGTCGGGCGCCTGATCGATCGAGGTCACGATCGTCAGTCGGCGCTTGCGCCGCTTTCTTTGACGACGCCCTCATACTTGGCCAGTTCGGCCTGCATAAAGCGGCCAAATGCCTCTGGCGTGCTGGGCACGGGCTCGGCCATCAGCGTGGCAAATCGTGACTTGGTGTCATCGTGCTGCAGAGCCTGAACGAACACTTGGTTGAGCTGCGTAATCACCGAAGCGGGCGTAGCAGCCGGCGCCACCAGACCCCACCAGGTATCGACCGAAAAACCCGGCATCTGCTCAGATATAGCCGGCAAATCAGGCAGGGCCGGGCTCCGGCCGGGCGTTGTGACGGCCAGCGCTGTAAGCCGGCCGCTTCGAATATTGGGTGCAGCCGTGGCGAGATTGTCGAAATTGAAGTCGACCTGGCCAGACAACAGTCCCAACTGGGCTGGGGCTCCACCGTTATACGGAATATGCACTGCAAAAATTCCGGCCCGGGCTTTAAACATTTCACCGGCCAGGTGTCCTGCACTACCGACCCCTCCCGAGCCGTAATTGAGCTTTGCCGGGTTGGCCTTTGCATAGCGTATGAAGTCCGCCAGTGTGCTGATACCCAGCCGGCGGGCGGTATCTGCATTCATAACCAGCACATTGGGAACCCGCAGTATCTGTGTGATGGGGGCGAACTCAGTTCGGACGTCGTACGGCATTCGCTTATACAGCCAGGGGTTGACTGCATGCGTGGCGGTCGCGGCAATGCCGATGGTGCTGCCGTCCGGTGGCGCCTTGGCGACCGTGTTGGCGCCAAGATTACCGCCCGCGCCCGGTCGGTTTTCGACGATGACCGGACCAAGGCTTGCCTTGACTTTGTCGGCGAGCACCCGAACCGTGATGTCGATAGGGCCGCCTGCCGCGTAGGGGACGATGATACGCAGAGGTTTGCTGGCGGTGACCGTCTGTGCCTGAGCTGAGAGGCAGGGCAGGGCCGCACTTGAAGCGGTAGCGAGCATCCAACGACGTCTAAAGGTCGATACGTGGCCGGGCATGATGCGTCTCCGAAAAATGTGCGGCTAAGCCTGTTGGTCACGGTAGGCTCGGATTATAGGGTGGAAGCGCCGATGCCCCGCGTGCTGATGCTTATCTGCAGTGCGGCGACGCCCCTAAGGCTTCATGCACTCGCTTAGGGCAAAGCCGAAAAGCGGCCGACCTGAAGCCCAGAAAGATCGATTGAGCTGTGCCCGTCGATGATGAGCTCGGCCATGGCCTGACCCGCTGCCGGACCCAACTGAAATCCGTGGGCCGAGAAGCCACATTGATGCCAGACGCCGTCGGCGACTGCGCTTGGGCCCATTACAGGAAGATCATCCGACATTCGCCCTTCGATACCAGCCCATGCACGTTGAATACTGGCCTCGCGCATGATGGGAAACAGCTCCCAAACGGTACGGGCGCTTTCGTGCAATTTCGTCCAATCAAGTCGCGTGGTGTTGTGGTCGCGATCAACCTGGGCGAGGTGTCCCCCACCAATCATCACCGTGCCATTCGGAAACTGCTTAAACGAGAGCTTGCGCGAGCGAAGAATGACGACCGGTTCGATAAAGGCGGGCAAGCGGGTAGTAATCATGAGCATGGGCGCGATGGTCTGCAGCGGCAGTGTCTCGCCCACCATGGCGGCGATCCGATCTGCCCAGCCACCCGCGGCATTGACCAGTCTCCCCGCCTGATAGCGACCCTTGTCGGTGCTGACCTGCCAGCTTTGGCCGACCCGCTCAACCTGACGCACCACCTCGCCCTCTCGAAACACGGCGCCTGCCGCGATCGCAGCGCGACGAAAAGCCTGGGTGGATCGGAAGGGGTCCGCCGCGCCGTCGCGTCGTGACACAATGCCACCCGGACAATAGTCGGCAACAGCGGGTACCAGACGCCTGAGCTCGGTCTGGTCGATCAGCTCTTCGTGTCGAAAGCCATGTGCATTGAGCATTTCGACACGCTCACGCATGGCCTGGAACTCATCGTCTGTCTCGGCAACCAGCACCTGACCGTGGCTTTGAAAGCCGCAGTCGTCGCCCACCAGATCGACGATGCGCTCCCACAGCGACATGGAAGCAACCGACAAAGCTACCTCGGGTAGCGCACGCGCGAGCTGGCGGACCCCGCCGGCATTGACCCCAGAAGCGTGTCGTCCGGCATAGTCTTTTTCGATGACTAGTGGCCTGAGGCCACGACGGGCCAGATGCAGAGCGGTGGAGCAGCCATGGATACCGCCACCGATGATGATGAGGTCTACGGTGGTAGTCATGTGCGTAGATTCATCAGCTGGGCAGCGACGGTCTTGAGCTGTGTGGTTCAGCCTCGGACCACGGCTTTTACCGAGCTTTCATCGGTGGGCATGGAAGCCAGCGCTGCCAGGGTTATTGGTTTGACCGGCGGCCTGAGTCGGTAGTACCCCACCTGGGCAGCGGAACTACCCCGGCCACGAGCGATCAGTTCGGTGACGGTAAGGCCACACAGGCGTCCCTGGCAGGGACCCATTCCGCAGCGCAAAAAGGCCTTCATCTGATTGGGCCCTTCGCAGCCCAGGCGAGTGGTTTCGAGAACCTTGGCTGCAGTCACCTCTTCGCAGCGACACACGATGGTATCCCCGGACGGAATGCGGAAGTTATCCGCCGGACGAAATACCTTGTCTAGAAACGCGCGGCCGAGTTCGTGGCGAAGCAGTTCACGCTGAACCATTTTTTCGTCGTTCTCGCTGACGCCAGCAGCCAGCGTACCCTTGAGCCGACGCACGGCCCCCATGGCCACCCAGCGTCCGCGGGCTTCAGCAGCCCAGGCCCCGGCGATGCCGGCACCGTCGCCCGCGATGGCAATACCAGGCACCGAGCTTTCGCCCCAGGCATTGAGCACCGGGCGAAAACACAGTTGTGAGTCATCCCACTGGTGGGTCACGCCGGCGGCAATAGCCAAATTGATGTTGGGGACTACGCCCTGATGAAGCAGCAGGTAGTCGATGTCTAGCTGGCCTTCGCGTCCATTAAAACTTGACCATCGGACCGAGCGAAGCTGGTGTTCGCCCTCGGCGGCGAGATCGGTGACCCAGCGCACGACGCGAAGTTGGCGTTTGACTTCACGCACCAGCGCTCGGCCTTTACCGAACAGGGGGGAGGTCAGAAAGCCAGGCAAAAGGCTGAGCGAGTTTAGGTAAGCGCCAGGTTGCGTAGTGTCCAGCATGACCTCAATGCGCACACCTGCCCTGAGCATTTGCGCGGCCAGCAGCCACAGTAAGGGACCCGTGCCCGCGAGCGCAATCCGGCCCTGCGGCAAGGCGCCACTGGACTTGAACAGGGTTTGTGCTGCGCCCGCAGTCATCACGCCGGGCAGGGTCCATCCAGGAATGGGGAAGGGGCG
>JBDLQY010000006.1:0-13456 GCA_039800325.1 Pseudomonadota bacterium
ACAGCATGCCCGTAGCGGCTCAGTTAATCGGGCTGCCGTTTGGTGAGGCCAGATTATTCGACGTAGCGCGTCGACTGATACGCGACCGCCTACTCTGCGACGATTCCGGCCTTTTGCGCGACTGATCGCCAGCGAGCCACTTCGTTCGCAACAAGCGCCTTGAACTCAGCCGGCGACAGCGTCGCGGGCTCGGCGCCCTCACGTAAAAAGAACTCCCGCATCTCAGCCGACTGCAGGATGCGATTGATTTCGGTATTCATGCGTTGAACGACGCCGTCGGCCAAACCGGGCGGCCCCAAAATGCCCCACCAAAGTTCGGATGCACTCTCTTTCAGGCCAGACTCTTCAAGTGAGGGAAGATCGGGAGCTACGGGTGAACGACTGGCTGACGTGACGGCCAGTGCGCGCACGCGACCGGCCTTGACCTGATTCAGAATAGAAGGCGCACTCGCGACAAGAATCTCGACCTGGCCCGAGATGAGATCGGCTGCTGCAGGGGCGATGCCTTTGTAAGGAACGTGGGTCAGGCTGATGCCCGCAGAAGCCGCCAGCAACTCAGTCGCAAACTGGTTGATGCTGCCGTAGCCCGAACTGGCGTAATTGAGCTTACCCGGTGAGGCCTTGGCCGCCGCCAGCAAATCGCCCAGGCTGCGGTATGGCGATGTGGCAGGTACAGTGACCAGCAGTGGCCCACGACCCAGGTAGGCAATGGGTGTAAACCCCGTAACAGCGTCGTAAGCGAGATTGCGCCGCGACGCAGCTCCGGTCGTGAATGTGGACGACACCACCACAAACGCATAGCCATCGGCCGGAGCCTTGGACACAAATGTATTGGCAATGACGCCGCCCCCGGCTGGGCGGTTTTCAACGACAACAGGCTGCCCGAGAACCTCCTGTAACCGTTTTGCGATCGCTCGGGCGAACACGTCGTTGGAGCCACCGGGCGCATTGCCGACCAACAGGGTTATAGGCCGCGAGGGCCAGGGAGCAGTCTGAGCAGAAGACACACCGGATAGAGCCAACAAGCACGCACCAATCAGGACACTCAAAATTCGCATCAACGCCTCGTCAGTAAAAAGCCAATGATGGCCAAATTCAGAAAATTCCAACCGATACCGTTGATGAATGCAGCCCGGTATCCGCCCGTGAGGTCGAAAATCCAGCCCGACATCCATCCACCGAGCGCCATTCCAATGAGCGTGGACGACAACACGACACCGACCCGTGTTGCAGCGACCGCAGCGGGGAAATACTCGCGAATAACGATCGCGTAAGACGGCACGATGCCGCCCTGAAACAGGCCAAACATCGCGGAAACCAGGAATAAAGAGACCATGTCCTGAAATGGAAGAAACATGACCAGCGCAACCGCCTGCAGGGCGGAACCCAGGAAAAGCGTGCGCAGCCCACCGATACGATCACAGATAAGCCCAAAGAGCAGCCGACTGACAACACCGCTGGCCAGCATGACCGATAGCATCTGGGCACCACGGGCTGCGCCGAAACCCAGATCGGTGCAATAGGCAACGATATGAACCTGGGGCATGGCCATCGCCACGCAGCAGGCAACCCCGGCAATACATAAGAGCGTCTGCAACACATTGGGGGCAAGGCCCAGCGGACGCGGGTTGGATGAAGGAGCCTGCGCCAGCGGTGACGCATCAATTTTCGAAATCGCCGCACCTGCGGCTTGGGCATCTGCGTGCGGCACCGCCGAAGCAAACACAGGTTCTGTGCCAGGGGCACGCCTGCGCAACAACAGCGACAGCGGTGCCATAGTAACCAGGCAGAAAATACCGATAGCTATCTGGGTCTGGCGCCAACCCCAGTCCTCCACCAACATCTGAACAACGGGAGGCCACAAGGTGCCGGCCAAATAGTTGCCTGACGCACACAGCGCGACGGCGATACCTCTGCGGCGCAGAAACCAGAGCGAGGTGTCGGCCATCAGAGGACCGAAACTGGCGCTGCTGCCCAGCATGCCAATCAACACACCCTGAATGAGACTGAACTGCCACAGTGAGCCCGACATCCCGCCCAGAATGAACCCAACACCCAGGCAAAGACCGCCCACCAACAGAGGCATCCAGACGCCCCAACGGTCAGCCAGTCGGCCGAGTACGATGCCACCCACCCCGAAACCGAGCATCGTCAGCGTATACGGCAATGACGCATCCGCGCGGGCAACAGCGAACTCTTTCTGCACCTCAGGCAGTACAACCACTACCGTGTACATGCCGCTGCCACCGATGATCATCATCAGCATGGACAGACCCAGTCGCATCCAGGCGTAACCTGAGTCGACACCCCCTCGCTCGGTAGGCTTCAATGCAGATCCCTATCCACGCCCGCTGGTAGCTATGAGCGAGCGTTTGTTAAGTCAATGGGCTGAACGGTAACAGAAAGGCGCGCTCAAGACCGAATGCCGGTTCACAATTGCTCAGCTATGCTCGCGGTAAACGCAAGGCTGCACTCGACGTCTAAAGGAGAACGCATGAAGATCGGCTTTATGGGTGTGGGCTATATGGGGCATGGCGCCGCCCGGAATATTCTTGCAAAGGGGTATGCGCTAAAGGTGCTGGGCAATCGCAATCGATCTCCCATCGATGATCTGGTTACCCGAGGTGCGACCGAGGCATCAAGTCCAGCCGATCTGGCCGCCAGCTGCGACATCGTGTTCACCTGTCTGCCATCGTCGACTCAGGTTGAGCAGGCTGTTCTCGGACAGGACGGCTTTGTGCAAACCGCACGCCCCGGTTTCATCCTCGTTGACTGCACCACAGCTGACCCTTTATCGACCCGAAAACTGGGGGCTACGCTGCGTGATCGCGGTGCCGACCTGGTCGATGCGCCCATGGGGCGTACGCCCAAAGAAGCCGAAGAAGGTCGACTGGCCTGCTTCGTGGGTGGCGAGCAAGCCAGCGTTCAACGCGTGCTGCCCGTCATTCGCTGCTTTGCCGACACTGTCATCGAAACCGGCGCGCTGGGCACGGCCCATACCATCAAACTGATTAATAATTTTCAGGCACTCGCGACTGCAGCTGTCGTCAATGAAGCCATCGCAGCGGCTATGGCTATGGGCGTTGACCTCACTATTTTTCGCTCGGTGGTCGAAACTGGCGGCGCTAACAGCGTGATGTTTCAGCGCTGCATCCAATACCCTTTGTCCCATGACGACTCGGCGCTACAGGCCAGCATGCATATCGCGCAAAAAGATCTAACTTACTATGCGCAGATGGCGCAGGGCGCGGGGCTTCGCACTGAGCTCGCGCGAACCTCAGCTGAGGTTTATCATGCCGCTATTAAGCTGGGGCACGGGGTACAGTTTGTTCCCACTCTGTCCAGTATTCTGGCCTCGTCGGTCGACGGCAAGATCCGCGAACTGCCACCCAAATAGCTAACCTAATCAAGCGTTCATCATGACCGAATCTATTACGGCAGCCTTGCAGCCCGACAGCCCCTTCATCCGCCTGGTTCGCGAATTTGCCGCTCGGGCGGGTTTTCCGGCAAGCGAGATCGAGCAGGCCGATGGCCTCGAATTTGAATCAGAGGGCTTCACGACCCGACTTTTTTCCCACCCTACCGATCACAGGTTGCTGGTAGCTGAGGTCGATGTGCTGGAAATTGATCCAAGCAGCCCAAGACACCTGGAGGCCGCGTGGCTGCTTCACCAGGTCAATCACGCTGCGCGTTTTGAGCACCAGTGGTTGGCGCATATCGATGAAACCAATGTTCTGATGATGTCCTGCCAGCTAGATATGGCTGGCATGGGGCCCGAAAGCATCGAACAGTTGCTGGCCGACGGCATCAGCAGGGCTGAGGCTCTGGCCAGTCTGTGGCAGGCATCCAGTCAAGAGCAACAAGATTCGGCCCCCGCCGCGTCGCCCCCTGGACTTATTCGGGGCTAAACACAAGCGTCTGCAGCTGCGGGTTTCGACGCAGCCAGGCCTGCACGTACGTACATCGCGGTACGACCCGAAGACGGTAAACCCGCGCATGATCGAAAGCCGCCCGCACCAGTTTTGAGGCGATACCGCGCCCCTCAAGCGCCCGCGGAACACCCGTGTGATGAATCACCACGACGTCATCGATTCGTTGGTAATCGACGCTGCAGCGTAGACCGTCGACGTAGCACTCGAAGCACTGCTTAGTCTCGTTGTGCTCAATGAGCAGTTCTTGTGTATCACTCATAGGCCGCTCTCAGGGTTGTCGTTCGATGAGGGCAACCGCCTGGGCTGAAATGCCCTCGCCTCGCCCTTCGAATCCTAATCGCTCAGTCGTTTTAGCCTTGAGATTGATCGCGCCGACCGGTACACGCAGGGCCTCGGCCAGGCGCTGCGTCATCGCGGGAATCCAGGGGGCCAAGCGTGGAGCCTGGGCCACCACGGTGGCATCTAGATTACCAAGCTCGTACCCAGCCTCCCGCACACGATTCATGGCCGTGCGCAGCAGCACAAGACTGTCGGCACCCGCGTAGGCTGAGTCGTTGTCCGGAAAATGTCGGCCGATGTCTCCCAGCGCCGCTGCACCCAATATGGCATCGGTCACTGCATGGGCGAGCACATCGGCGTCGGAGTGGCCAAGCAACCCCTGAGCGTATGGGATCTCTACGCCCCCCAGGATCAGTTGTCTGCCGGGTACCAGCGCGTGTACGTCATATCCCTGCCCGATTCGAATTCTCATGCCTCGTCTCCTTTGGCCAGCAGGGCCCGCATCATATCGAGGTCATCAATCGTGGTGACCTTGAAATTACGTCGTTCTCCGGAAACCAGCCGAACCTCAATGCCAGCCGCTTCAAGGGCCGACGCCTCATCGGTCACCTCAGCGAAACGCTCTAAGGCATGCTGCAGCGCCGCAGCACGCCCCATCTGAGGCGTCTGTGCAAGCCAGAGACCCTCGCGCTCAATGGTCGAAGCGACTTGAGCGAAAGGCGATGACAAGGGCTGCTCACGCTTGACAGTGTCGGCGACGGGCACTGCCAGAAGAGCGCCACCCTCCCAATCGGACACCGCGTCTCTTAAACGCTCGAGCGCACCCAGGCTGAGCGCCGGGCGCGCAGCATCGTGAACCATGATCCAGTCGTCGGCTCGCGCATCGCTGGCCTGATTGAGAAAACGCACCCCCGCGAGAACCGAATCCCGCCGGGTTCGACCCCCTTGTGGCAAAACCCGCACCCGGTCGGTCGTGGCGAATATCGATGTGGCGACCCTATCGTCAGGCGCGACCACCACAACCACCAACTCGACCCATTCAGCCCTCAGCAAAGCACGCACCGAATGCTCGATCATCGCCGCCTGACCTATGGGCAGATACTGCTTGGGCACTGCCGCGCCCAGGCGAGATCCGCTTCCACCCGCAGGAATCACGGCTTTAAACCGGGTCAGGTACTGGCTCATTGGTAGAATTTTACGTGCTTCTCGATTCCAACACTCTGCTCAAAAACGCCATCGAGTCTTTCCCAGGCCCGCGGCCAGGAACGGTTTACGCGCTGCCATCCTGCCATGGCTCATCCGACGCCTTGCTACTGGCTCTGCTGGCAAGCCGCGAATGTGGTCGGGCAAGACCCATTCTGCTGGTGACCGCAGCGGCCGCCGACGCACCCCGACTGCGCGAGGAACTCGCATGGCTGGCCCCGCAACTGCGCTGCGCCCTGCTGCCGGACTGGGAGACGCTGCCCTATGACGCATTTTCGCCGCACGACGATCTGATCTCTGAACGTCTCGCCAGCCTTCATGCCATGCAGGCTGGCGACTGCGACGTCCTGGTGACTGCTGTAACCACTGTTCTACACCGGCTAACGCCCCCCTCCTTCGTTGCAGGTCGAAGCTTTCGCTTCCGCAAAGGTCAAAAACTCGACGAGAGCCGACTACGCGCGCAACTGAGCGCGGCTGGCTACGAGCACGTGTCCCAGGTCGTGCATCCGGGTGAGTATTGCGTCCGTGGTGGTCTGATCGACCTTTTCCCTATGGGGTCGACGATGCCTTATCGGCTCGACTTGTTCGGTGAAGAGCTTGAATCCATCCGAACGTTCGATCCGGACACGCAGCGAAGCGTCTACCCAGTCAACGAGATCAGACTTCTGCCTGGACGTGAATTTCCAATCGATGAAGCGGCACGCAACACGTTTCGTTCGCGCTGGCGTGAACGTTTTGAGGGTGACCCTTCTCGCAGTGCCATCTACCGCGATATAGGCAACGGCCTCGCCCCTGCGGGTATCGAATACTGGCTGCCTCTTTTTCATGAACAGACCGCCGATGTTTTCGATTACCTGGGCGACCAGGCTCTCGTAATAACTCATGGCGATGTGGCTGAAGCGGGACGTCGCTTTGCCGACGACGTCGTACAGCGGCATCGTTTCCTGGCTCATGACGTCGAACGGCCGCTGCTACGCCCTGACGAGCTATTTATTGCCGTCGACAGTTTTTTTGCGAAGGCCAAAGCGCTTGGTCGCTGGTCTCTGGGGCGCCAGGACAGCGCCTCAGAGCCTGAGCGCTTAGCGGTCTTCAGTACACCGCTGCCTGAACTGGCTGTAAATCGGCGTGCCGAACGACCGCTTGCACGCCTTGAAAATTTTCTGAATTCAAATGCTTCTCGCGCGCTGATTGTGGCCGAATCAGCAGGCCGGCGCGAGACCCTGGCCGAGCTCTTTCGCGACCATCAGTTATCGATTCCAGCGCTTGAGTCCTGGGATGCCTTTATCAGCGGCGATATCCGCTGCGCGCTCACTGTGGGACCGCTACACGACGGATTCAGTCTCGATCAGGCAGGCATCGCACTCGTCACCGAAACCGAACTATTTGCGGGTACGGTACGCCGCACGCGGCGAGGCTCACGCGAGTCGCAGAGCAATATCGATGCGATGATCCGCGATCTCGCCGAGCTAAAGCCCGGCGATCCTGTTGTGCATATCCAGCACGGAATCGGTCGCTACCAGGGTCTGGTCAACATGGACCTGGGTGACGGACCCACTGAGTTCTTGCATCTTGTCTACGCCGGCGAAACCACGCTTTATGTGCCGGTTGCGCAGCTTCATGTCATTGGTCGGTACGGCGGGGCAAACCCTGACGAAGCGCCCTTACATCGCCTGGGTTCCGAGCAATGGGAAAAAGCGAGGCGACGCGCCGCTCGACACGCACGTGATGCCGCAGCTGAGCTGCTCAATCTCTACGCTCGCCGTGCCGCACGCAGTGGACATTCGTTTCAATTCAAGTCAAACGACTATGAAGCTTTCGCAGATGGATTTGGCTTTGAAGAAACACCCGACCAGCTTGGCGCGATACACGCGGTCGTACAGGATATGGTGTCAGGCCGCCCCATGGATCGGCTGGTCTGCGGCGATGTCGGCTTTGGCAAGACCGAAGTAGCCTTGCGAGCCGCGTTCATTGCAGTCGCCGACGGCAAGCAGGTCGCCGTGCTGTGTCCAACCACGCTACTGGCCGAACAGCACTTTCAGACTTTTTCTGATCGCTTCGCCAACTTCCCGGTGCGGCTTACAGAACTGTCTCGCTTCCGCTCAAGCAAAGAAATAAAGGCGGCCATGGATGGTATTGAAGCAGGTCAGATTGATATCGTCATCGGCACCCATAAGCTCCTGTCACCCGACATGGCCTTTAAAAATCTCGGCCTGGTCATCATCGACGAAGAGCATCGGTTCGGAGTCCGACAAAAAGAGGCCCTGAAGGCGCTTCGTGCAGAGGTTGACGTACTGACCCTGACTGCCACCCCAATCCCTCGAACCTTGGCCATGAGCCTTGAGGGCATACGCGATTTTTCGGTGATTGCCACCGCACCACAGAAACGACTCGCGATTCGCACCTTTGTGCGTCGTGAATCCGACGCCACCATTCGCGAGGCTTTGCTGCGCGAACTCAAGCGTGGTGGACAGGCCTATTTTCTTCACAATGAGGTCGAAACCATTGAGAATCGCCGGGCACGACTCATTGAACTGGTGCCAGAGGCCCGCATAGCAGTTGCACACGGACAAATGCCCGAGCGGGAACTCGAACGCGTGATGCGCGATTTTCACCAGCAGCGCTTCAACGTACTGTTGTGCACCACCATCATCGAGACCGGCATCGATGTACCCAGTGCCAATACCATCGTGATTCATCGTGCTGACCGATTCGGCCTTGCTCAGTTGCATCAGTTAAGGGGACGTGTGGGCCGGTCTCATCACCAGGCGTACGCCTATCTCATGATTCCCGATGAGTCAGCGATCACGAAAGACGCTACCAAGCGCCTTGAAGCCATCCAGGCGATGGAAGAGCTGGGCTCTGGCTTTTACCTGGCCATGCATGACCTGGAAATTCGTGGTGCGGGCGAAGTACTGGGTGAATCACAGTCCGGTGAGATTCAGGAGGTGGGTTTCAGTATGTATGCGGATATGCTCGATGAAGCCGTTCGCGCGCTTAAGGCCGGACGTGAGCCTGACCTTGATGCACCATTGGCCGTAACCACGGAAATTAAGCTTCATGTCCCAGCTCTGCTACCCGCGGATTACTGCGGCGACGTACATGAAAGGCTCATGCTGTACAAGCGCCTTGCCAATTGCCGACAGGACGATGACCTGGAGTCTATGCAGGAAGAGCTGGTCGATCGATTCGGAAAACTGCCCGATGCGGCGCGGGCGCTTTTCGATACGCACCGATTGCGCATCCGTTCACAAGCCCTTGGAATCGTCAAGATCGATGCGACCTCTGAGGCGATCGTGATGCAGTTTGCCAAAGAGCTGCCGATTGATCCTGCGTCGATCATTCGACTGCTTCAGCGCCGGAAAGACGCACGCATGGCGGGGCCTGATCGAATTAGATTCTCTATTCAAACCGACGACTACGTCGCCCGAATTCGCGTTATCCGCGAGATACTTTCAGCGCTGACACCCTGAGTGCCAAGCAGCTATTAGCGAGCATCCAAGACAATCCCATGACGCGGCTTATCATCCAGCATCCCAGGCTGACCAACGCAGCCATTGCCGCATTTTCCGCGCTCGTGCGTTCCGAACCTGCGCAAATACGTCCCGAGTATGCCTACTGGGATCGAGTTCAGGTTGACGAGAGCGACCTGAGCATCATGGCCGAACAGTGGCAGGTTGACGCCGAGATCGTTGACCCAAACTTGCACCTCGCTGCCATTCGCCTGGCTGCCTTCGATATGGACTCCACCCTCATCACCATCGAGTGTGTGGATGAGATCGCTGATTTTGCGGGTCGTAAAGCCGCAGTATCCGCCATCACAGAGGCCGCCATGCGCGGCGAGCTCAGCGACTACGACGAGAGCCTGCGTCGTCGCGTGGCCCTTCTGGAGGGACTTTCTGAAACGGTCTTGCACCGCGTCTGGAGCGAACGTCTTCAGCTGTCGCCGGGTGCGCGTGAGTTGACCCAAGCATTGAAGATGGCTGGCATCAAGACATTGCTGGTATCAGGTGGTTTCACATTTTTTACCGAGCGCCTGCGCGAGCAGCTTGGGCTGGATTTCGCCCGAGCCAATGTGCTCGAAATTCAGGATGGTCGGCTGACAGGTCGACTGCTAGGACCTATCGTTAACGCCGATCGGAAACGCTCGATTCTTGAGCAGACCTGTACCCTAATTGGCTGCTCGCCCAAGCAGGCCCTGGCGGTTGGAGATGGCGCCAACGACCTCAAAATGATGTCGATCGCTGGCATCTCGGTCGCCTATCGGGCCAAACCCGTCGTTCGCAACGAAACTACGCACGCGGTCAACCATAACGGCCTGGACTCCATACTAAGACTCTTAAACGTCAGTCCATGACCGCCCGGAAGCTATTGGGCCTGTAACTGTCGGAGCCCACGAGTGCTGAGGCCCGTGACTGTCGGAGCCCCGCAACTGCGTCGGTCAGACAACCAGCTTTGCAACATCTAGCGGCTGACGGATATCAACCCCCGGTAACACCCACTGCAGCACATCGTCCAGGCCCTTGGCGCTTACGGGGGATAAGGCGGCACCGGGGTGACGCACGCTAGCGCTGGAAAGCAAGCCTCGTCGACGCAGAAGCTCTTTGCGAACGGCCACACCCGGTTGCTGCTCGAACACAATCAGCGGCAGAAAATGCGCGAAGATTCGCTGAGCGCGCGCACGGTCACCCGACCGGTGGGCGGCTACATGCGCCAACAACACCTCAGGAAATGCGAACCCCGTGTTGTAGCCGCTTGAACCCTGGTCAAGATCGAACTGTCCGTACAGTGCGCCAAGGCCCGTCAGCATGGGCACCTGACGTTTCATGGCCGAGCGCAGGGCCGCGATTTTGGGCGGCGACGGAACGGCTTCAGCTTTGACGCACGCGATATTTGCACACTCATCGACCAGTCGCGCGATAAGCGGTACCGGCATGTGCACACTGGTAGACGCAGGATGATCCTGAAGAACGACCGGAATACGTGACCCGGCTGCCACCCGCGTAAAGTACTCGGCCACCCGAACATCACTGGGTACGCCCTCGGCGGTGGGCGCCACCATAACCGCCGAAGCACCTAAATCAGCGGCCATCGCGGCGAGATCGAGGGTTGCCTGAGTGCCTGGATGCGAGACACCGACAATGACCGGAACCTTGCCGGCGACGCCTGAAACAGCGGTGCGAACGATGGCCTCGCGCTCGCGATCACCCATGCGATTCGCCTCGCCTAGAACACCGAGCACCGTCACGCCGTCCACGCCGATGCGCACCATGAAGTCGAGCATCTGACGCAGAGAGCCCTCATCAAAGCGTTCCTGAGCGTCAAACGGTGTTGCCAGAATCGGAAAAACCCCGGTGAATTTCATCGTGCACCCTCCCCAATCACCCGCTCACCCAATAGGTCGTGATCATCAGACCCTGTGATACGGACTTGAACGAACCCACCGATGGCAAGCTGACCCGACCCTGTAAAGCGGACCACGCCGTCGATCTCAGGCGCATCGGATGCGCTGCGACCCACTCCAACGATGCCACTACGGGTCTGTTCAACCCCATCGACCAATACTCTGACCGTCTGACCGACCCGACTGGCCAGCCGCTCACGCGAGATTTCGGCTTGTACGGCCATGAAGCGCTCGCGCCTTTCTTCACGGACGGCCTCCGGCACCTGCCCGCCGAGGTCGTTGGCGGACGCCCCTTCAACAGGCGAGTAGGCGAAGCAGCCGACGCGGTCTAGCTGGGCCTCGCGAAGAAAGTCGAGCAGATACTCGAACTCGGACTCGGTTTCACCGGGAAAGCCTGCTATGAAGGTGCTCCGCAGGGTGATGTCAGGACAGGCCGCGCGCCATGCGCGCACCCGCTCAATGTTGCGCTCACCACTGGCTGGACGCTTCATCGCCTTGAGTACGCGTGGATGCGCATGCTGAAAAGGCACATCAAGATAGGGCAGGATACGGCCCGACTGCATGAGCGGCAACAGCTCGTCGACATGAGGGTAAGGATAGACGTAATGCAGCCTCACCCAGGCATCGTGATGCGCTGCGAGCTCGCCGAGCTCAGTGGCCAGTTCGACCAGGCGGGTGCGAACCGGGCGCCCTTCGACAAAGCCGGTTCGGTACCGAACATCCACCCCGTAAGCGCTGGTGTCCTGAGATACGACAAGAAGCTCGCGCACCCCGCCGCGAAACAAGGCAGATGCCTCTCGAACAACTTCGCCAATCGGACGGCTGACCAGATCGCCACGCATCGAGGGAATGATGCAAAAGCTGCAACGATGATTGCAGCCTTCAGAGATTTTCAGGTAGGCGTAGTGCCGCGGGGTCAGCTTTAAGCCTGCCTCAGGTACCAAGTCGGTGAACGGATCGTGGGGACGGGGCAGATGGGCATGCACATGGTCCATGACAGCCTCGGTCGCATGCGGCCCCGTGACCGCGAGGACTGCAGGGTGCACCTTCTGCACCAGAGGCGCGCCGTCATCGGCCTGCTTAGCCCCAAGGCAGCCCGTCACGATGACCTTGCCGTTTTCGGCTAAAGCCTCACCGATGGCGTCTAAGGACTCACGCACCGCATCGTCGATGAATCCGCAGGTATTGACGATGACGAGGTCCGACCCGGCGTAGTCGGGGGCGATGTCATACCCTTCGGCCCGAAGTCGCGTCAGAATCTGCTCGGAATCAACCAGGGCCTTGGGGCAACCCAGCGACACAAACCCCACCCGGGGCGCAGCTGCCGTTTTCGCACGACGGACGCGCTTTCGCTCGCCGCTTGAGGCGTTCGATGAGCGGGCATCAGAAGATCGAGTCATAGGGGCCAGATTCTACCCGCCCCAGATCCCGCGGTCAGCGCTCGGTTCCCTTACCAGGCGGAAACGGAAACGACTGGAACATGTTGCGGGTTTGAGCCTGCATCTGCTCCTGCATCTGAACAAACAGATTCTTGCTCTGCTCGATGTAGTTGCCCATCATCGCCTGCATGACGGGTGCCTGCATAGCCATGAATTGGGATAACAGTTCAGTATTGGGAACGCCCTTACCCTCGTAAAGCGATTTTGACTGCTCTTGCAGCTTGCCCTGCAGCTCGACGAACGTATCCATGGTTTTTTCAAGGTACGTACCCATCATGCCCTGCATTGCATGGCCATAGAAACGAATAATCTGGGACAGCATGTCGGAGGAGAACAGCGGTGCTCCGCCAGCCTCCTCCTCGAGAATGATCTGCAACAGAATACTTCGGGTCAGGTCTTCTCCCGACTTGGCATCCACCACAGCAAACGGCTCATGCTCCAAAACCAGTTGCTTGACATCAGCCAGCGTAATGTAGGCGCTGGTACGAGTGTCATACAGACGCCGGTTCGGGTACTTCTTGATCAGCCGTGTGGCATTGCCCATACGTCTCTCCGCTGCTGGGCTGTCAGCCCATGTGCAGGCCACCGTTGCAGGAGAATTCTGCACCGGTGGTGAATCCCGCGTCGTCTGTGGTGAGCCAGCCCACGATGGAACCGATTTCCTCTGCCTTCCCGAGCCTGCGCACCGGGATGGTCTGAATGATCTTCTCGCGAACATCCTCGCGCACTGCCATCACCATGTCGGTCGCAATATACCCCGGCGCCACAGTGTTCACGGTTACACCCTTACTTGCCACTTCCTGGGCCAAGGCCATCGAGAATCCGTGCATGCCCGCCTTGGCTGCCGAATAATTGCTCTGTCCAAACTGTCCCTTTTCACCATTGACCGAAGAAATATTGATGATTCGGCCCCAGCCTTTATCGAGCATGCCGTCGATAACCTGCTTGGTGACATTGAACAGCGAGTTCAAATTGGTATCGATAACCGTCCGCCAATCCTCAAGCGACATTTTGCGAAAAACGCCGTCACGGGTAATACCCGCGTTATTGACCAAAATATCGGGATTTCCAAACTCAGCCTTCACCTTATCAAAGGCCTCTTTGGTCGAATTCCAGTCAGACACGTTGCCAACGGAAGCATGAAACTGATAACCCTCAGCCTTCTGCTCAGCCAGCCATTTGGCAAAGTCCCGGGTCGGACC
>JBDLQY010000007.1:0-3192 GCA_039800325.1 Pseudomonadota bacterium
CCCCCTGACGGGTATAATCGCCAGCTTTTCGACGGCCAATCTGTCGAATGCAACATACGTTCATCGCGCGCCATGAAAGCATCCGAAATCCGAGACAAATTTCTTCGTTTCTTTGAATCGAAGGGCCATTCCGTTGTGCGTTCATCGAGCTTGGTGCCGGGCAATGACCCGACGCTGCTGTTTACCAACTCGGGCATGGTGCAATTCAAAGATGTGTTCCTCGGCGCCGAGAAGCGCGACTACGTGCGTGCCGCATCCGTACAGCGTTGTCTGCGCGCTGGTGGCAAGCACAATGATCTTGAGAATGTTGGTTACACCGCGCGCCACCACACCTTCTTCGAAATGCTGGGCAACTGGTCGTTTGGTGACTACTTTAAAAAAGAGTCGCTGCTCTGGGCCTATGAATTACTGACCGAGGTGTACGGTCTGCCCAAAGAAAAACTGTGGGCGACGGTCTATCAAACCGACGATGAGGCCTACGACATCTGGACCAAGGTCATCGGCCTGCCGCCCGAGCGCGTGGTGCGCATCGGCGACAACAAGGGGGCGCCGTATGCTTCTGATAATTTTTGGCAGATGGCAGAAACCGGCCCCTGTGGCCCCTGCTCGGAAATCTTTTTCGACCATGGCCCGGATATCTGGGGTGGTCCGCCGGGTAGCGCCGAAGAGGATGGTGATCGCTACATTGAAATCTGGAACAACGTGTTCATGCAGTTCGATCGCCAGCTCGATCCTGCCACTGGTGAATACACACTGACACCGCTGCCAGCACCCTGCGTTGATACCGGCATGGGGCTGGAGCGACTCGCTGCAGTCCTGCAGCATGTGCACAGCAATTACGAGATTGACCTATTTGATCGCTTGATCCGCGCCGCGGCGCGTGAGACCGGCGTCAGTGACTTGAGTAACGCCTCATTGCGCGTGATCGCTGACCATATTCGTGCCTGCGCCTTCCTCGTGACCGATGGTGTGGTGCCCGGCAGTGAGGGTCGTGCCTATGTGCTGCGCCGTATCGTGCGTCGCGCGCTGAGACACGGCAATAAGTTGGGTCAGAACAAGCCGTTCTTCTACAAGTTGGTGCCCGATCTGGTGCAGGAAATGGGCGAGGCCTACCCCGAGCTGGCCGAAGCCGCTGAGCGCGTCATGATGGTGCTCAAGCAGGAAGAAGAGCGATTTGGTGAGACGCTGGATAACGGCATGAAAATCCTCGAGGCGGCGCTGGCTAAAGACCCAGGCCGGCTGGACGGTAAGACGGCGTTTACGCTGTACGACACTTACGGCTTCCCGCTTGATCTGACCGCAGATATTTGCCGCGAGCGCGATGTCACGCTGGACGAATCCGGCTTTCATACCGCGATGGAAAAGCAGAAGTCGGTTGCGCGCGCCGCGGGTAAGTTTGAGATGGCAGCCAGTGTGGAATACAGCGGCCCGAAGTCCGTGTTCACTGGCTACGAAAAACTGGCAGATCACGGCAAGGTACTCGCCTTGTTTGTAGAGGGTGTGGCGGTGCAGCGTGTCGACGCAGGGCAGGTAGCCATGGTCGTACTCGACACCACGCCGTTTTATGCTGAATCGGGTGGTCAGGCTGGCGATGTTGGATTGATCGAGACTGATCACGCCGCATTCGAAGTGGCCGACACACAAAAAATTCAGCCCGAGGTGTTCGGGCATCACGGCAAGGTGCGGAGTGGCGCGTTGTCGGTCGGTGATGCGGTATCTACCAAGGTTGATGCGCATGTGCGTGCCGCGACCATGCGTAATCACTCAGCCACGCACCTGATGCACAAGGCACTGCGGCTCGTGCTCGGTGGGCATGTGATGCAGAAAGGCTCGCTGGTCGACAAAGACAAGACCCGCTTCGACTTCAGCCATAACGCACCCTTGACCGTCGATGAAATTCGCCGCATCGAGGCATTGGTCAATCACGAGATTTTGAGCAACGCGGCCACCTCGGCTCAGCACATGGGCTATGAAGATGCGATCAAGGCCGGTGCGATGGCCTTGTTCGGCGAAAAATATGGCGATGTCGTGCGTGTGCTGGGTATTGGCTCATCCACCGAGCTATGCGGCGGTACGCATGTGGATCGTACTGGTGACATTGGCCTGTTCAAGATCGTGTCCGAGGGCGGGGTCGCGGCAGGCATCCGGCGGGTCGAGGCGGTCACCGGCGAGAACGCGCTGGCTTTAGTGCAATCGCTGGCGGCGCGGGTCAATGAGGCCGCCGCTGCCTTGAAGGCGCCGCCCGATGAGCTAAATAGCCGCATCGCGCAGGTACAGGAGCAGGTCAAGTTGCTCGAAAAAGAGCTCGCCTCGCTGAAAGCGAAAATGGCCTCTGGCCAGGGCGATGAGCTGCTGGCGCAAGCGATGGATATCCACGGCATCAAGGTGCTGGCCGCGACGCTGGAGGGCGCTGATGTGCCGACAATGCGCAGCGTGATGGACAAAATGAAAGACAAGCTCAAGACCGCTGCCATCGTGCTGGCGACCGTGAACGATGGCAAAGTCAGCCTGATCGCGGGCGTGACTGCGGATGCCACCGCCAAAGTGAAGGCGGGTGACCTGGTCAACCATGTGGCGCAGCAGGTCGGTGGCAAGGGCGGTGGCCGGCCCGACATGGCGCAGGCGGGTGGCACCGACCCGAGCGGCTTACCGGCAGCGCTGGCTTCGGTCAGCGGCTGGGTCGAGCAGCGGCTGGCGGGGTAGACGTATGGAATTTCAAAAAGACCTCGACGCCCGCGGGCTGAAATGTCCTCTGCCGATTCTTAGGGCGAAAAAAGCGCTGACCGACATGGGCAGCGGCGATGTGTTGAGGGTGCAGGCGACCGATCCCGGTTCGGTGCGTGATTTCAATGCCTTTGCGCGTCAGACGGGCAATACCTTGCTGTCGCATGAAGAGCATGCCCAGGCCGAGCCCAAGGAGTTCGTGTTCTACCTGCAGCGCAAATAGCCCTTGTAAGCCAATCAGGCAGGACAAGCCAATAAGCGGAAATTTCGGTTGCTGCGCTGCTTTACACCGGCCTTCTCGTTCCCACCTATAATTTCGCGGTTTACGTAAACGTCAATTAGCCCTTCGGGGGCGCACTCGAGGATTCCCATGAAAGTGCTGGTACCGGTCAAGCGCGTGGTCGACTACAACGTCAAAGTGCGCGTGAAATCTGATGGCAGTGGTGTCGACATCGCAAACGTCAAAAT
>JBDLQY010000008.1:0-5632 GCA_039800325.1 Pseudomonadota bacterium
TGGTCATGGGCAGGGCATCGATGAATTCGATTTCTTTGGGATATTCATAAGGCGCGAGCTTGCCGCGAACATGGGCCTGTAGTTGTGCGACCAGGGCATCATCACCGCTGTAACCGGGAGCAAGTACAACGTAGGCTTTAACTGTCGCGCCGCGCTCTCGGTCGGGCTTGGGCACGACGGCCGCATTGGCAACGGCCGGGTGTTTTACCAGACAGTTTTCAACCTCGCTGGGACCAATGCGGTAGCCCGCTGCCTTAAACATGTCATCGCTGCGACCCTGATACCAGAGGTAGCCGTCGTCATCCATGACGGCGGTATCGCCCGTACGACACCAGCTGTCGCCAGGATCCCCGGTGAATTTGCTTCGGGTCGCCTCGTCGTTTTTCCAGTAGCCCAGAAAAAATACAGGGTCGGGATCGCCATGAATGTCGCGGCGGTGCACGGCCACGTCGCCGGGCGTTCCGCGCGGACATTCGCGGCCCTGGTCGTCGATGACGGCTACACGGTGACCCGGATAGGGTCGCCCCATGCTGCCGGGTCGCGCAGGCCAGCCCGCCGCTGGACGTCCCTTGGCATCGCGACTGGCGCCGCAATTGCCGACGATGTAGTTGATCTCGGTCTGTCCGAACATTTCGTTGACCGTGATGCCCAGTTGGTCGCGGCAGTAGTCGAACACGGCATCACCCACCGCTTCGCCGGCGCTCATGATGGCGCGCAGGTGCATTGAGAAGTGCTCGCGCGGCTGCGGACAGGCCTTCATCATGGCCTTGAGTGCCGTTGGAAAAAGAAAGCTGTGGGTGACGCGGTAGTCCTGCATCAGGGCAAAGGCTCGCAGGGGGTCAAAGCGGCCCTGATAGCCGACGATGGTGCGGCCAAAGTACAGCGTGGGTAGCAGAGCATCCATCAGGCCACCGGTCCAGGCCCAGTCGGCCGGAGACCAGAACACGGCGTCGTCACCCTCAAACCAGTTTTGGCTGCAGACGAAGCCAGTCAGGTTTCCGATGAGTGCGCGGTGAGGTATCAGTGCGCCCTTGGGTGGGCCGGTTGTGCCGCTGGTGTAGATGAGTACAGCCGGGTCGTCGGCGGCTGTTTTTGCGGGGCTGAAGCGTGCAGACTCGCGGCTTGAGAGTTTGGCCCAGTCGATATCGGCTTGTCCCCGCGCGTCGCCGACTGCGACCACACAGCGCAGGGTCGGACACTGTGCCCGCACGGATTGCACAGGTTTGATCGCTGACTCATCGACGATGGCGATGACGGCTTCACTATCTTGAAGACGATACTCGAGCGCATCGGGGCCGAAAAGAATCGACAAGGGCATGGCCACTGCGCCTATCTGATAAAGCGCCAGGTGCGCCACCGCCGTCTCGACGCGCTGCGGCATGACGACCGCGACACGATCGCCACGCTGCACGCCCAGCTTGCGAAGGCCGTTGGCCAGACGATTCGCCTGCTGCTGCAACTGGCCGTAGGTGTGATCAGTGCAGGAACCGTCTTCCCGGACGCAGCGAAGCGCCACCGCGTGCGGTCGCGATCGAGCCCATCGCGCACAGCAGGCCTGGGCGATATTGAAGAACTTAGGCACCTTCCAGCGAAAGGTGTCGTGTAGCGGTTTGTAGCGATCGGCGCTCATGATGTCGAGCAACACGATAGCGAGGAGTCGTGGCGGCGTCTACCGCCGGCCTGAGGCGCACGCGTAAATCCCCGACCCCTCAAGCGGTCGAGTCGCTCTTCAAGGGCCGCCAGCTGGAAGATTTGTATGATCTTAGCTGTGTCACCAAAGCTTGGGCCCTCGCTGCTGGGGGGCGAACAGCGCTTTACCCAAACAGGAGTATTCGTTGATGTCCCTGTCGGTTCGGTCAGAAGTGTCTTTGTCGGTCTTCGTGCCGAGCAGGCACTCGTGATGGCAGCCCCTGCTTCGAGCGCGCGCCCGCTACAGGGATTCCGGGTGCTCGACCTTACCAATGTGCTGGTGGGCCCCTTCGCCTGTCATCAGCTCGCACATTTGGGTGCTGAGGTTATCAAGGTGGAGGCGCTGGCGGGGGGTGACCTGGCGCGCCAGCTGGGTGCTGATCCCGCCCTGAATCAGCGCTACATGGGTGTGTCGTTTCTGGCACAGAACGCCGGTAAGCGCTCGATTGCCCTCGACCTGAAGAAGCCGGCTGGCAAGCGTGTGCTGCAGCGGCTGGTCGCGAGCGCCGATGTTCTGGTTGAGAACTTTCGTCCAGGCGTCATGCAGCGGCTTGAGTTGTCCTACGAGCAGTTGCTCGCCTTTAATCCCAAGCTGATTTATTGCGCGGTATCGGGGTTCGGGCAGGATGGCCCCTTGCGTGATCTTCCCGCATACGATCAGATCATTCAGGGCATGGCCGGGGTTATGAGTATTACCGGCGACGCGCACAGCGCCCCCCTGCGTGTGGGCTTCCCGGTGGCTGACACGGTGGGCGGACTCACCGCCGCTATGGCAGTGTGTGCCGCATTGGCTGAGCGAGATCGCACAGGCGGCCGTTTTATCGATATTTCGATGCTCGAGTCGATGATGACCACAATGGGTTGGGCTGTATCAAACCTGCTCATAGCAGGCCGCGAGGCCAGGCCCATGGGTAACGACAACATGACCGCTAGCCCCTCGGGGGCGTTTCGTACGGCTGATGGTCTGATCAATATTGCCGCCAATAAGCAAGAGCAGTTCGAAGCCTTGGCTCGGGTCATAGGCCGTGCTGATCTCATCGCTGACCCGCGCTTCGCGCTACGCCAGGCAAGACTCGAACACCGGGCAGAGCTCACGCGCGAGATTGAGGCGGCGCTTGGCAAGGCCTCTACGCAGGAATGGTGGCAGCGTCTGATCGAGGCGGGTATTCCAGCGGGCCCGGTTTACTCGGTATCGCAGGCCTTGGCCCATCCGCAGGTGGCTGATCGCGGTCTGCTCGCCTCGTTTGAAGACCCACCAGGGGTCGGTCGCGACATCAAGGTTTTAAGAACAGGCATCAAGATTAATGGCGAGGTACCGTCGGTGACTACCCCGCCACCAGTACTCGGTCAGCACACCCAGGAGATTCTGGCCGAGCTAGGCTTCGACCAAGACGATATCGCGGGGTTTGAAGCCGAGCAGGCAATTTCGCGTCCCAGCCGCTAATCTGAACCAAGCCTTGGCGCGCACTTACTCTTCGACCTCGACACGCTTGGCGAGTACCTTGTCGATGGTCTTGCGATCCATGTCCATGATCTCAAGCTCCCATCCCTCCCAGAAGACTTTTTCGCCCTCTTTGGGAAGCTTGCCGCTGAGCAGCATGAACATACCGCTGAGCGTGTGATAGCGCCCTTTTTCTTCGTCGGGCACCGTGGCCAGCTGCAGACGATCTTTTAACTCGGGAATGGGAATGTGGCCATCCAGCAGCCAGCTGCCGTCATCGCGCAGCACGGCCCAGGACTGCGTGGGGTCGCGTGGCTTGAATTCACCGGTAATGGCCTCGATCAGATCTTTAAGGGTGACCAGTCCCAGCGCCTCACCGTATTCATCGACCACAAAGGCCATCTGCCGACCGGATGAGCGAAAGTTATCAAGCAGCTCCATACCCGTGAGGGTTTCCGGCACATAGAGCGTATCTTCCAGACCCAGAGAGAGATCGGGTTTGGCGCCGGCTGCAATGCGCGAGAGCAGCTTGCGCGCATTGACCACGCCCATGACGTTATCAAGGCTTCCGCGCACCACTGGGTAGCGAGCGTGGTCTGATGATTCGATCAGCCGCAACGCCTCGGTCACCGGCTCATCCTGATCCAGAAACACAATGTCGGCCCGCGGCACCATGAGCGACGCAATTTGCCGATCATCAAGCCGGAACACATTTTTGACCATGGTGTGTTCCTGGCTTTCAATCAGCCCCGCTTCAGTGCCTTCCGCCAGTACGGCCTGAATTTCTTCCTCGGTGACTTCAGGTTGAGCGCGATCCTTGACGCCCATAAGCTTGAGGATGAAAGCGGTAGAACCCGATAGCAGGCGTACGAATGGGCGTGTGATGAGGGCCAGACCTGCAACCGGCTTGGCCATGAGACGGGCAACCAGCTCAGGGTTTGACTGCCCAAGACGCTTGGGAACGAGCTCGCCCAGCACGATCGCGAAATACGTGATGACCACGACGACGATGCCAGTGCCCAGATAGTTGGCATAGGAGGTGCCAACACCTATGGATTCAAGCCATTGCGCCAGGGGCTTAGCCAGCGCAGCCTCACCGACAATGCCGCTGAGCACGCCAATTGACGTGATGCCCACCTGGATGGTGGATAAAAATCGGTTTGGATCTTCGCCCAGGCTAAGGGCTACCTTGGCGGCGGAGTCACCCGCGTCTGCGGCTTTCTGAAGTTTGGCTCTGCGGAAGGTGATCAGCGCGATTTCAGACATCGCGAAAACACCATTGATGATGATCAGAATGATCAGCAGAAATATGTCCATGCAGCATCGCAGCCATTAGGCTGCGTTTGTTACGGGGACACGAAGTTTAAGGGGATGTCTGGGTTTCGCAAAACCGCGCTGGGGTCCCACGCCTCGCAGTATGACGATCAAGGTTTAACTATCGACCTTGATCAGCCCGGTTTTGACCATCCAGGCGGCAAGCCGAAGCGCCGCGATGAGTGTTATTTGAAGCAGCGAAGCCCACTGCTGGACGGACAGCGGGTTTGAATCGGGCGGGGGTGCCAGCTGCCAGGCTTGTTCGACCTTGCGCGCATTCGGCAGCCATCCGCTCGCATAACGCCACATGCCCAGTTCGCGTGTCGCACTGGGCGATAGAATTGGGTGCTCGTTTCTGCGCAGCCAACTGTCGAGTGTGAGATCTGCCGAGGCGTAGTGCGCAAACATGCGTACCGGGTTGGGCATGCCCGGGTCTGGGCGGGATGCTTGACCATCAATCGTGCGCTTCGCTTGCACGCGCGTCCATTGCTCATGCCATAAGGCATCGTACTGGGGCAGTATGTTTTTCCAGTCGAACACCTCGCGTGCTCGTTTGCGGCCGTTTTCGCCCAGAGTCTTACGCAGCGCAGGATTGTTGATCAGGCGCAGCAAAGCGTCTGCGCAGGCGTCGATATCGACTGCGACTAGCAGGTGTGCGAAGGCGACATACTGGTCATAGCTTATCCGGCCGTCTTCATAGGCCTCAATCAGCGGCGCGGCACATGGCTCATCAGCCGCCTGATGAGTTTTTACAAGAAAGCCATCGACTTCATGGCGCACCGTCTCCCGATAACCGTCCCAGTCGCTGCCCACTACAGGTAGACCAGCGGCCATGGCCTCCACCGGTGTAAGCCCGAAGGTTTCCTGAATATTGTCGGATAGCGACATAAAGATATCGGCAGCGGCATAGGCCCGTCGCGTCATACCGGCTTCTCGACCATCGACACGGTCGACGCGGATACCAACAGCGCTCGCGGTTTCCTCAAAGCTTTTGCGAATAGGGTCATTGGCGAACCAGCCGCACTCAAGCACCCGAACCGGGCGGCCGCTGGCTGCCTGCGCCTGTGCGCAGGCGAGGTACATGGGTAGCGGGTTGGCTTTTGCGTGCAGGCTCAACCGTCCGACAAAAAGCACGACGATTTCGTCTGCGCTCATCTGCCATTGGTCGCGAGCGGCTGCGCGCAGGGA
>JBDLQY010000009.1:0-25336 GCA_039800325.1 Pseudomonadota bacterium
TCCGCTCCAATGCACGATACGCTTTTCCAGCGCCAGAAAAAGTACGTTCAGCGCATAGCCCAGGATTCCGGCCGCCATGATCGCGGCATACATCACGCGCACGTTCATGACCTGCTGGGCATCGATGATTTTGTGACCCAGTCCGTTTTCAGATCCGATGAACATCTCGGCCACGACCACAATCACCAGGGCCATAGACACCGCGGAGCGAAGTCCTACGAACGAGGGCTGCAGGCTCTCCCAGAACAACACGTCCTTAAAGATTTGCCAGCGTGAGGCACCCATGACTTTGGCTGCGGCCACGCGCTGTTTGCGGGCATTGATCACGCCATAGGCGCAGTTGAAAATCACGATCAGAAAGGCGCCGAAGGCGGCAATAGCGACCTTATTAACATTACTGATACCAAAGATCAGCAAAAACAAAGGGATCAGCGCAGAGGCGGGTGTCGAGCGAAAAAAATCGATGACGAACTCGACGCTGCGATACGCTCGCTCATTGCTTCCCAGGGCGATACCCAGAGGCATTCCGATGGCCGTGGCAATCGCAAAGGCTACCAGGGTGCGCTCAAGCGTCACTAGAAAGTGGGGCAAGAGCACGGGCCCCGCCATGCCGTTAATCAGCGTTAGCAGCGTATCGATTGGGGGCGGCAGCAGAATTGGCTTAATCCAGCCGACTCGAACGACCAGGTCCCAGATCACGATCAGTAGGACGGGCCCTATCAACGGCAGTGCCCGGCTCCAGTCAATCCGTTTGCGCGGACTGGCTACACCGGGCGACTCGCGGTGCTGCCATTGCGGCGCGACTGTCGCAGCGCCCGAGTTGTCATCGGTTCGCATGAGCTCAGCCCTTGTAAAGCATGGCGCCGACATCGACTTTACGGCTGAAAATTCCGCGTTCAGTGAACAGGTCGAAAAACTTCTGGAAGTAGGCGATATCTGAGGGCGTAAAGTCGGTCGACATCAGATAGTCGGCCATAGGCACCTCATTGGTGAGAGGTCCCTCGATGGCCGTGTAACCCTTGAGGAAGGGTCGTGCCTCGGCTGGGTTGTTTTTAACCAGATCAACGCCGCGTCGGTAAGCCGCGATGTATCGCTTGGTGACCTCGGGATATTTTTTGATGAATTCACTGGTCAGGCTTGCTGAGCCCCCGTGCCAGGGCGCCATCGGGTCTCCGAGGACATATTTGGCAATAACGCCGACCTCTAGGTTGCGCGTAGTGCCATTGAGTCGTCCGACCGTGCCGGTGGGCTCCAGCGTGTAGCAGGCGTCAACCTGATTGGCGGCGATGGACGCGACATGTTGACCAATCGGCAGCTCAACGACACTGGCGTTTCGTGCGCCTGCTCGCTCAAGAACGGTCCTGGCTAAAACCACATTCTGGACACCGGGGCCACAGGCGACCTTCTTACCCGATAGTTCACTGATCGCTTTGATGGGACTATCTTTGGCGACTATGAACTGATCAAGCACGTATTTCTGATTGGTGGGATTGGTGCAGAAAATCTTGAGCAGGCCCGGTTGCGCGATTTCGGCGATCCCTAACGCGGCAGAGCCGGTGCCGTTTGAGCTGCCCTCAGCCCGGCCTGCGATCATGGCTTCGGCGACCTGCTGGGGGCTGGCCAGTTTGAGCGGTTCGACCTCAAGGCCGGCTTCTTTGAAGTAGCCCTTTTCGATGGCGGTGAAGAAGGGGATGGCTGAGGCGACAGGCCAGAAACCGACCCGAATCTTGGGGTTTGCTTGCGCCAGAGCAAGAGCGGGTGCGCCTGTGATGACGGCAGTCGCACCGGCGGTTTTGATGAAATTGCGGCGGGTTTTAATCTGGTCCATGAGAATCTCCTGGGCGTTGGAGGACGTTAAAAACTGAGGGGAGTTGAAAAATTTGGAGGTATCACGACGGTGTACGGGTCTTCATATAAGCCCGCCATCCCTTCAAATGTGTGATGTCCTGGGCGTCCCGAATAGCTTCGCTTTCACAAAGAAAACACTGCACGTGCGTGCCGTCTGAAAGTTGTACCGTGCCTATTCCTAGAGGCGGGGCAATCAGTGCGACGAACGATCCGTAGTGGGCGACCGGCATTTGCCAAATTTCCAGTGCAATACGTGCGCCAGTACCGGGGGGTACCCGCACAAGTCCTGGCTTGGGTGGCGAGGTTCCGGCGAGCGCATACAGTCGGTAGTCGGGAGCAGTTTCGGCTGTGCGCAGCAGGCGTGCGCCCCGCTCAATCAATTGCCCATTCAAGGGCATACCGCTTAAGTGGGCGCCCACCACGGCGACTTGCACAGTCGGCTCATGGTGTGCAGGCGGAATCTCGACCAATTCTTCAGCCGGCGGTATCGGATCTTCGCTGCAACCAAGCTTGAGCCCGGTAACCTGGTGATAGCGTTGGCCAAGCTCTGCCAGAGCCCAATCAGAAGCGCATGGGCCGATCAGCGTGATGCCAAAGGGCAGACCATCGCGTCTAAGGCTGCTCGGCACCGACAATGCGGCGTAATCAAGCAGATTGACGAAGTTGGTATAAAACCCCAGGTTTCGATTGAGCGCGACTGGGTCAGCGATCATCTGCGACAGCGTGTAGTGGGTCGGCGTCGTGGGAACCACCATCAGGTCTATGCTGTCCCAAAGCGGTGCTACTTCCTGCGCGATCTGTTTCAAGCTGAGTTGTGCCTCAAACACATCAGCAGCGGTGTACTGCCGGCCGCGATCGATGATGCTTCTTACCGGCTCAATCACCTGATCTGACTGGGCATCAAAGAACGATCGAATGGCTGAATAGCGTTCGGCCACAAGCGCGCTTTCATACAAAAGAGCAGCCGCGCGTGCGAACGGGGTGTAGTCGAATGGCACCGCCGTCCCGCCGAGCGACACCAGGCGTTGAGTGGCGATGTCGAATTCGGCGCGGGCCAGCTCATCGCCAAAAAATTCGAGCTCTTTTGGAATGCCGAATCGGAAAGACCGCCCAAAAGGCATTGGACGCATGATCAATGGACGGGAGTAGGCATCCTGAGGGTCATGGGCCATGGCCACTGCAAGCACCCGCAACGCAGTGGGTACCGTGCGGGCGAAGATCGATACAGCATCAACGCTTTGAGCGGCAGGAAGTACACCACGCGTACTGATGAGTCCGCGCGAGGGCTTGAGCCCTACAATATTGTTCAGACCCGCCGGAACCCGACCTGATCCCGCCGTATCGGTTCCCAGTGCGAAATCGACCTGACCGGTGGCCACAACATAGGCAGAGCCTGAACTTGAGCCACCGCTGACATAGCGAGCATCAAAGGCGTTCGGTACAACACCATAAGGTGTTCGTGTTCCGTTCAAGCCGCAGGCAAACTGGTCCAGGTTTGTTTTTCCAAACAGCTGTGCACCAGCTTGGAGCAAACGGCTTACCACTGGTGCGCTGTGACCTGGTGAGTGCGCGAAACCCGGGCAGCCCGCCGTGGTCGAAATGCCCTCGACATCGATGTTGTCCTTAACCGCGAAGGTAAGTTTGGACAAGGCCCCGTGGTCAGCGCTTCGGATGGGGCTTGCTGAGCGGTGAATCCAGGCGGCGGACGACCGACCCGAAATAGGGCGGTCGGAGACTTTGAGTGTTGAGATATGCACCACTTTGAGGCATCCAATCTTGTATACAAGACCAGACGCAAGGGGTATGCCAGAGTCTCGGGTATCCAAACGCCGCAGCTGGCCCGTCTGTGAATTCGCGTCGAACAGCCTGTCCGTGTTCGTCCAGACGCCGGATAACTTCCGCGTCTAGTCAGCGACGGTTGGCCACTCGGGCGTTGTTGCTGGACGCTCTGGCATCGCGCGGAAGATCGGCTTCAAGCAGGACCTCGCGACAGACATCTGACTATTCGCGATCATGCGCAGGAACCGATTCCGCTCGGTTTGAATCTTTAAATGAAGCGCGATCGATGTCTTGGCGCGGTTGGTGCAGACAAAGTAGGATGATGCTCCATAAGTGACCCTGTCGTAGCCGCGAGCAAAATCACCTTTGGGCCGCTCAATCTTGTCACGCGGGCGCCACGTCGGACGGCCGGCTGCTGCAATATGGCGCGGTATCGTCGGCTCCGGCGTGATGACCAGCAATCCGTCCAGAAGTCGGGTTGCATCCGTTTGACTCGTGCAGGGCTCCGTGCGTTGAGAAGAGCACAGATTGACCGAACATAAACATCACAGGCTGGTAAATCGCCTGACCAATGTACGTCGTGGAGAACTCGGCCCGCTGCTACTGGCAGCGGCCTTCTTTTTCTGTGTTTTGACGGCCTTGATGGTGTTGCGGCCGGCGCGCGAGTCACTGGGCATGCAGCGTGGTATTGAGGCGATCCGCTGGTTGTTTTTTGGTACGGTCTTGGTCACGCTGGCAGTCAATCCGATGTTCGGCTGGTTGGTCAGCCGCCTCAGGCGCATGGTGTTTGTCTCGATCACCTATGTGTTCTTTGTGCTTGGCCTACTGGCCTTTTACGGACTGCTGATGTTTGCGCCCGCGCAGGTGGGTGCAATGAGCGGGCAGGTGTTTTATGTGTGGTTCAGCGTATTTAACCTGTTTGCCACCATGTTGTTCTGGGCCTTGATGACCGACCGATTTACCGAGGAGCAGAGCCGGCGCCTGTTTGGCGCCATTGCAGTGGGTGGAACCCTGGGTGCCATCTTTGGGCCGTGGCTTGCCAGCCAACTCGCCAAGCCGCTGGGTACGGCCACGCTGCTCCCGATAGCGGCGGGTTTTTTGGTTGCAGGCCTGATCGCCGCTTTCGCTCTGGTCAAGCTGAGAAGCGATGCATCCATCCAGAAACAGAGCCCACTCGCAAGCGCTGGCAACGTCCGTGATGATGCTGAGACCGTGATCGGCGGTTCTGCCTGGGAGGGACTCAAAGCGGTATTCGCATCGCGTTTTCTGCTGGGCATTTGTGCATACGTACTGATCCTCGCGGTGATGTCCACCTTTTTATATTTCACACGCCTGCAGATGGTTGCCGCCCTGGGCAGCAGTGTTGACATGCGCACCACCGTTTTTGCGCAAATTGACCTCATTACGCAGATCACCACCCTGGTGCTGCAGGCCTTGGTCGCAGGACACTTGATGAAGCGTCTGGGCCTGGGCCTGACCCTGGCTCTTCTTCCAATAACGACGCTACTGGGCTTTGTGGGGCTTGCACTAGTCGGCTCGCTGGCGGCTCTGGTGGCTTTCGAGGCTATTTTCAAGGCTGTGCAGCGTGGCATCATGCGGCCGGCGCGGGAAACCCTGTTTACGACCGTATCCCGCTCTGATCGCTACAAGGCCAAGGCGTTTATAGACACCTTTGTTTATCGTGCTGGTGATGTCGTTGGTGCACAGACCGAGGGACTGTTAAGCCGCCTGGGAATGGGGCTGGCGGCGATGATTAGCGTTGCTCTTCCCTTGGCGCTTGTATGGGCTGCGCTGGGATTCTGGCTGGGGCGTGCTCATGCGTCGCAGGTGCAAGAGCCGTTACGAGATCATTCATTGCAAGGAGATTCACCATGATGCAACGTCGGACAGTGTTACAGGCTGCCTTGGCTGGCGGCGCGATGGTCGCCATCGGTGCTCATGGCATGAAGACCCATGCCGCGACACCCCCCGCAGCTGCCGGTGACCTGATTACGCGAGCCATTCCAAAGACGGGCGAGCGTTTGCCCATTATTGGACTGGGTAGCTCGGCCACGTTTGCGCAAGTTGCGCGCACCGAAGATGTAACCGCCCTGCGCGGTGTCTTCGAAAGCCTGGTTCAGGGCGTTGCCCGTGTTTTTGACACGGCCCCTCAGTACGGGGCCTCTGAAGAGGTTGCAGGTCGCGTTGTGCAGGAACTCGGAGTCGCTGAAAAGCTTTTCTGGGCTACCAAGGTAAACGTCGCGCCACGCGGCGGCGGGGCGGCTGATCCGGCGCAGGCGCGCGCGCAGATAGAAGCCTCTTTTAAGCGCTTGGGCCGCAAGACCATAGACCTCATCCAAGTGCACAACATGGGAGATATCCGGACGCAACTGCCCATCCTGCGCGAGTACAAAGAGCGTGGCCTGATTCGCTACATCGGCCTTACCACCACGTTCGAAAACCAGTATGCGGACCTGATTGCGGCCATGCGTAGCGAAACCATCGACTTCATCGGTACTGACTATGCGATTGATGGACGCGATGCTGAAAAGACGATTCTTCCTTTGGCGCAGGATCGCGGAATTGCGGTCCTGGTGTATGCGCCCTTTGGTCGTACTCGACTGTGGCGACGCGTGGGCACGCGTCCGCTGCCAGACTGGGCCGCTGAAATCGGAGCCCAGAGCTGGGCTCAGTTCTTTCTGAAATTTGTGGCCAGTCATCCAACGGTCACTGCCATCACGCCGGCCACCAGCCGCGCCTCTAACATGGCGGACAATCTTGGCGGTGGTCGCGGTGTGCTGCCGGACGCGGCCATGCGCCGGCGAATGATTGAACTGATCGATTCGCTACCGGCAGCATCCTAAGCCGGTCTTATCGGGCCGTGCCGGTATGATGCAGAACGAAACCCATGGCTTTCGACAAAAAAATTCATGAAAAGACCGCCTTATCGGTCTGCCCCAACCGCTGATCGTCTCGCTTCGTTCGCCGATCGTCCTGCGGCCTCGCATATTTCACCGCGCACCTCGCCGATCGGTGCGATGCCCGCGCAGAGTCTGCAGGAACCGCAGCATCCCCGCCTGTCTAAGCGCATGAGCGAATTGGGCTTGTGCTCTCGCCGTGAGGCCGATGAATGGATCGAAAACGGTTGGGTAAAGGTCGATGGTGTTGTGGTGAACACTCTGGGTGTTCGAGTGTCGCCCGAGGCGCGCATTGAGATTGATCCGGCCGCCGCACGCCATCAGAGCGAGCAGGTCACGATTCTGCTTAACAAACCCATCGGCTATGTTTCTGGTCAGGCCGAAGATGGCTACCAGCCGGCCATGGTGCTTATTCGCCCCGAAAATCGATGGTCGGGTGATACCTCGCCCATTCGGTTCAAGCCCGGTCACCTGCGGGGGCTCGCGCCGGCGGGTAGGCTTGATATTGATTCGACGGGTTTACTGGTCTTTACACAAGATGGGCGAGTCGCCAAGCGTCTGATCGGACAAGATTCCGAGGTCGAAAAAGAGTATCTGGTGCGTGTCGACGGGACTCTTTCAGACGAGGGCATGAGGCGTCTGCAGCACGGACTTGAACTCGACGGTGTCAGGCTCAAGCCAGCCAGAGTGTCCTGGCAAAACGAGCATCAGTTACGCTTCGTGCTGCGCGAGGGTCGCAAGCGGCAGATTCGCCGGATGTGTGAAGTGGTGGGTCTGACCGTTACCGGGCTTAAACGCGTACGCAGCGGCAGCGTGCCCCTGGGACCGCTACCGGTGGGGCAATGGCGCTACCTGCGACCGGACGAACGATTTTGAATCGGCCGACTGAGCAGGCTCGTGCCTCGGATACCGTCGCGGGCAAGCCCCTAGTTCACTGGAGCGAAGAGGGGCAGGCGCGCAGCGCTTATTGGCGCTCTGAACGCGGTGTACCTCCGGCGAAAACCATTCTCGTGACCGATGATCGCATCCGTGCGGATGAGGCCTATGGACTCGCCTGCCAGGGCAGTGCGATGTTGTGGCGCAGTGATTTTCAAAACGCGCGCCAGCTGCTGGTGGCTCTGGCGGCCCGGGCTGATCGAAAGACTGGTCTTTCATCGGCTGGCGAGCCCCAGCAGCTGTCGGCTGCACTCTTTCATCGGGTTAGACAGATGCGTGCGCAGCGCGCGCGTACCTTGAGCATGCTGCTGATCGAGCTCGATGCTGACTACCGGGTTGCGCTGCGGCGTGCGCCTGATGTACATCAGGCCTGCCTGCATGCTTACGGGCCCGCCGATGGCACTAGTGTTGTCTCATTACGTGAGCTCATGGGCGTTATCGGCGCGCACCAGTGGTATTTGCGCGGTATTGAGATCCCCGCGGTGGGCGGCCGTATTTATCCGCACTATGGGGTTTTTACACCCACGCGCTCCGAGTATGTTGATCTGGTGGCTCAGGCGCCGTTACCGACAGGGGCGGGTAAGGGCATCAGCGTTTTTGATATTGGCACGGGCACGGGAGTGCTGGCTGCAGTCCTGGCAAAGCGAGGTGTGGCTCGCATAGTAGGTACCGACTCAGACCCGCGGGCGATCGCCTGTGCCGTTGAAAATATTCATCGTCTCGGTCTGTCGGGCCAGGTTCAGATTGAGCAGACTGTTTTCTTTCCGCCGGGGCGTGCCGACCTCGTCGTGTGCAATCCGCCCTGGGTGCCTGCGCGTCCGGGTTCAGCCCTTGAGCGCGGCATCTATGACGATAACAGCGCCATGCTCAAAGGTTTTCTGGGCGCGGTGGCTGCACACTTGAACCCTCAGGGTGAGGCCTGGCTGATTCTGTCTGATTTGGCTGAACATTTGGGCCTGCGAAGCCGCGATACGCTACTGGGCTTGATTGAGGCTGGCGGGCTTGAGGTGGTGGGGCGACATGACACCCGACCACGGCACCCAAAATCGGTCGATGCGGGCGATCCGCTGCATCTTGCGCGGCGGTCTGAGCAAACATCGCTATGGCGCCTAAGGGCTAGATAGCAGAGCACATATGAGCCAAGGCCGCAGTCACGGCTTTACGAAAGCCAGTGAGGCGGCGCTGAACCTTGCTTATCTGCGCTCAATCACGCCGCCGTTTAGCTCCAAAGGGTTTAGGAAATTCTCTTGATAACACCGCAGAGCCAACAACAATCAAGCGACGCGCCTGTGGCCTTAATCACGGGCGCGGGCGCCGGCATCGGACGACTGGCTGCTCTCGATCTCGCGGCCCGCGGTTACCGGGTGCTTCTGGTGGGACGAACCTTGTCTAAGCTGGATTCGGTCCGTGAGGCCATGATGGGTGCGGGAGCATCACATGTACCCGAATGCGTTGCGCTTGATCTGGGTGACCTCGGTGCCGTTCGCCGTGGTGCCAGTCAAATTCTTGGCCAGACGCCAAAGCTTCACTTGCTTATCAACAATGCCGGCGTGGCGGCAGAACGAGGCGTGTCCACCGATGGTTTTGAGCGCACCTTTGCCGTAAACCACCTGGGGCATTTTGCGCTGACGCTGCAGTTATGGCCGGCCCTGCGCAACGCGGGGCACGCTCGTGTAATCACCGTGGCCAGCCGTGCTCACCGGCATTGCCGCGCCTGGTCCTGGGACAGCGTGCGCGGGCCCACCCGCAGCCTGACGGGTGTGCCTGAGTACGCACAGTCCAAGCTGGCCAATATTCTGTTCGCCACAGAGCTCGCTCGCCGGGCGGCAGTCTCGGGTGTTTATAGTTGTTCGCTACATCCGGGAGTGCTGGACACTGAAATCTGGCGTCAACTACCAGCATGGCTGCGCGTGATGAATCGCTGGCGATTGGACGCGGCCGACGCGGGTGGACGCGCTCTTGTTCACGCTGCGCTCGATGCGCCCGCCGACACAAATGGGAAGTACTTTGACGGTACTCGGTTGCAGAACCCATCGACATTGGCTTGCGATGCCGACCTGGCGCGGACGCTTTGGGTCAAAAGCCTGCAGTGGACGCAGTTGACCGATCCAACCACGGTTTGAGGTGAGTCACCTGGTTGGCGCTGGGGTCGTAAGTGTGACGCTTATGAACCCTGTCGCTCGAACCTTACTTTTTAGGCCCGCTCATGCAGGAACTGCAGCAGTGCACGATTCCGAGGCAGGCGCAGTCGCTCGGGTGGCACAAGCGCGGTGATCTGATTGCCAAATCGTGTTTGGGGCGTCCATCCCGGCAGTACCTGAAGCAGCCGGCCGTCTTCCAACGCGTCCGCGCAGAGATAATCGGGCAGCAGTCCTATGCCAAGCCCTTGTAAACAGGCCTCCAGAACCGCTTCGGGATTGTCGACGTGATAGCGACTGAGTACCTGCACACGCTCCCGTCGCGCGCCCTGCACCAGAGTCCATCCATCGTCCGCGGGTTCCCGCCAATAGAACAGACACGGCAGGGTGCTCAAATCGGCAGGGGACTGGGGCTCATTCAGGGCCGACAGGTATGAGGGTGATGCCGCCAGCAGCCAGCTGACCCTAGCCAGTTGGGTCACGTTGAGATCGGGCGGTGCTGCCGAGGCGCTCCAACGAATCGCCACGTCCATACGCTCCATCGCGACATCGAGCAGGCGGTCGTTGAGCATCAGTTCGATCTCGATTCCTGGATGCACTCGCAGGAACTCCGGTAGCAACCTGCACAACACACGCTGCCCCCATGACACCGGTGCGGTGATCCGAATACGGCCTGTGAGGTCCGAGCGCAACGCCCGCAGGCGTTCTTCGCCCGCGGCAATTTCGGCGAGCGCGCGCCGCGCGTGTTCCAGATAAGTTTCACCGGCGGGCGTTAGCGCCACATGGCGTGTGCTGCGACTAAACAGGGTGGCTCCCACTGCTTCTTCAAGTTGCGCCACTCGCTTGCTCACGACACTTTTGCCGACACCCAGGGCCTGTGCGCTACGGCTCACGCTCAGGGTTTCCGCCACCTTTATGAAAGTGCTGAGCATGTCGCTACTGATCATGATTGTTTCCAAATCGCGGACAAACAGTTTGCATTCAACGGGATATGCAGCCCATCGTCAATCCCTCAGACTCCGTTCGGTACGCAAGTGGGACTACATCAAAGACAACTAACCAGGAGACATCATGAAGATCTACGCCGATCCCATCACCGTCAATTGCCGAAAGGTTCTGGCTGGGCTTGACCTGATGGGCGCCCCTTATGAATTGGTGCATGTCGACTATTTCAAGGCCGAACAAAAGGCACCGGCCTACACCGCCATTAACCCCAATGCGTCCATTCCTGCGATGGTCGATGGTGACCTGACCCTGTGGGAGTCCAATGCCATCCTGCAGTACGCTGCCGACAAGCACGGTAAGTCTGCGGTCTATCCCACCGACCTCAAGACCCGTGCCGATATCAATCGGTGGCTTCTGTGGGAGGGGTCTTCGTGGTTTCCGAGTTGCTATGTGTATCTGGTGGAAAACTGCGTCAAGCCCCTGCTGGGCGGAGCGCCTGATCCGGCCATCCTTGCAGCGCAGGCGCCGAATTTTCATAAGCTGGCGGGCATCCTGGATACCCGTCTCAAGTCGCATCAGTGGGTTGCCGGTACGCAAGGGCCTAGCATTGCCGACATTGCCCTGGCCTCGCCCATGCACCTGCACGGTTGGCAGAAGCTGCCCCTGGACGATTACTCTAACCTTCGCCGCTGGATGTTCCAGGGTGTTGAACAGCTGCCCTCCTGGAAGAAAACCTGGGTGGGTGAGGGCTTCACCACCAAGAAGGCCTGAGGACCCCATCGCCATGAACGCTCCCTCTAGCGTCCGTGCCACCATGAATTATTCGGTGGATAACGGCATCCCGCCTGACTATTACTTTTATGAGCCCGATCCTTCGCTCAAGCTCAACCCGCCGGGCACGGACGTCAGAGACGTTGAAATCCACAATGGCTGGCCCGAGGTCGACCGCCTGTCGGCGGATAAGCAAGGCTTCGAATTACACGACTTCGGAGCCTCTTTCGATCGGTTTGATGATGAGGAATCCATCCGTAGCACCTTTCACCCGCAGGTGGTTGAATTCGTCAAACGCCACACGGGAGCAAGGGAAGTCGTGGTGTTTGATCACACCATCCGCAAGCGCATGGCTGCTGACCTGAAGGTGCAGACCGAAGTGCATCGTCCGGCGGTGATGCTGGTGCATAGTGACTACACCGTCATCAGTGGCCCGCAGCGTGTGCGCGACATCATGAAGCAGCGCGCCGAGCCCTTGTTGCAGAACCGGGTGGTTTTTTTCAATGTGTGGAAGCCCCTTTACCGCCGGGTAGAGGAGTTACCCCTGGCCATGATCGATGCGCAAAGCCACGATGGTGCCGACTTTTTGCGTATGGACCTGAAGTACCGCGAGCGGACGGGCGAGATTTATGTGCTCCGCCACAATCCCGCACATCGCTGGCTCTACTTCCCGCAGATGGAAGCCCATCAGGCCATCCTGCTCAAGACCTATGATTCAAGCACCGACGGTCGCTGCCGCTTCATGGGGCACTCGGCCTTTGAAGACCCGACCACCCTGCCCGGCGCACCCAAGCGCGAGAGCATTGAGGTGCGCACCATGGCCTTCTTCGACTGAGATCGGCTGCGTGTAGTAAAGATCGCCGTCGCCGATTTCGGCGAATTGCTTTCTTGCCGTTAACATCGATCTGCTGCCTAAGCTCCGTTAAGCAAAACTGGGCAACCTGTGCAATCTGACTTGCGATGCACTGAAACCGGTGGCAAAGTCAAGACGGCGGGATTTAGTCCCGCGCGCTCATCGAAAAGGGGTAGAGCCATGCAGAGCAAGCAACTCGTGTCGGCAGCCTTGGCCACGGCCATAGGCCTGGGCCTGGTGGCTCAGGCCACGGCGCAGCCTAAGGAGAAGTGCTACGGCATCGCCAAAGCGGGCTTAAATGATTGCGCCAGCCTGAATGGTTCGCACAGTTGCGCTGGTCAGGCCAAAGCCGACAAATTGCCTGAAGACTGGCGCTATGTGGCCAAGGGTGCATGCTCGGGCATGGGTGGACTGACGTTTGAAGAGGCCCGCAAAAGGTTAAAGAAGTAGACTCCGAGCGGGCTGGTGCTTTGGTGGGCATGGGCTGGAGACAGCCCCACTACGAAGAGGTGCTCCGTCGCGGAGGGCGGGAACTTCCGGTCGATTTCCTGGAAGTTCATTCAGAGAATTTCTTCGCCGCTGGCGGTGCTGCGCGGCAAGTGCTGCTCGAAGGGCGTGAGCTTTTCCCCATCAGCTTGCATGGCGTGGGCTTAGGTTTGGGTTCAGCCTGCGGCCTCGATCCCTGGCACCTTGACCGCCTTGCCGAGCTGGTGGCGCTGGTGGAGCCGATGCAGGTATCCGACCATGCGGCCTTCTGTCGCGCACCCGCCAGCGCGGACCCTGGCGACCGCATGGTGCACGCCGGCGACTTGCTGCCGATTGCCTTTGACACCCTGAGTTTGACACTGATGGTGCAACATGTGCAGCAGGTTCAGGAGCGGCTGCAGCGGACGATGCTGGTGGAGAACATCAGCGCCTACCTCCAGTGGAGCACGGCAGACGAAGACAGCATGTCCGAGGCGGAGTTCTTCAATGAACTGACACGTCGCACGGGTTGTCAGTTGCTGCTGGACGTAAACAATCTTGTGGTGAACGCGCGAAACGCTGGTCTGAGCCCAGACGCCGCTGCCGATGAAGCCGTGCGTTGGCTGCAGACGGTACGCGTGAGTGCCGTGGGCGAGGTTCATTTGGCGGGGCACACCGAGGTGACCGGCTTGGTCGTGGACGACCACGGGAGCCGGGTGTCGGAGCCGGTGTGGCACGTGTACGCCTCGGCGTTGGCGCGGTTCGGCCCGGTGCCCACGCTGGTGGAGTGGGACACGCGAGTGCCTGAGTTGCCGGTGCTGCTGGAGGAGGTAGGACGGGCCCGTGACCGTGTGCAGGCCATGAACACGTCGACATGAAGACAGCCCATGCACGCCAGGAGCGGCTTGCTGCGCAGCAGGAATTCATGGAGATCCTGCGCGAGGGCAAGACGGATGCTGCTCGATACCCTGGTAGTACCCGAGGACTCCAAGCCTACCGGGCCAATGCCCAGGTGCTGGCCGAACAGGTACTCGGCCAGGCTTTTCCACGGCTACGAGCGGGGTTTGGTGAAGCTTCGTTCTCGGCCATGGCCTGGACCTGTTGGCGGCAGCACCCGCCCGCTGTTGGTGACATGGGCGAGTGGGGAGCAGCGCTGCCGCGCTTCCTGTTGGACCACGGCGTGGAGCCCTGGTGGGTGGACCTCGCGCGGCTGGAATGGGCGGCACATCAGGCCGAGCGGGCACGCGACGACGTCTTTGACGCTGAATCGCTGGCGCTGATGGCCCAGGAAGACCCAAAGGACATCACCCTGTTGCTGCGCAGCGGGTCGGTTGCGCTGACGGTACACCCGTGTGCGTGGACATGCTGGCAAGATCCTTTGCAAGCATCTGCGGTATGTGAAGACGAAAACTGGAACAGCCAGCAGCCGGCGCTGCACCTGTGGGTATGGCGTGCGCCATGGCAAGCGCAGGTTCAACCCATCGGCAGTGCTGAGGCTGCCTTCATGGCCGCGCTGATGCAGGGCGTGAGCCTGGCTCAGGCCCTGGCAGCTACCCAGCGTCCGACCGACACATCACCCGCGCGAAGTGCAACGATCAAAGACGTCTTCGAATTCGATATCTGGCTGCAGCGTGCGCTGGCTGGCGGTTGGCTCGTGGGCGCGGAGGCCATAGGCGACGGGCAAGGATAGACGCAAAGAGCCTCGGCTTTGCGTAACCGCCCCGGGTGGGGGCGAAGCTTCAGTCCGACTGTGGAATGCGAACGCCCCGGGGCGCGTTGAGGAAAGCGAACGGGTTCAGGAACTGTCGCCTCCAGAACAAAGTCCGGTCTACTTCGCTCAACGCGGCTTCTTCGCAGGTGGCTCGCCATTCGCGCTCAATCACGCCCACTTGGTGGTTGATGATCGAGATGGCGTCCTCTTCAGTCAGCAAAAAGGAGGAGGCTGCCGAGACGCAGGTGGCCATTTGGCTGCTGCGCTCCCCCCTCTGAATCAGCATGGCCTGCGATGCTTGCTGTCCCGTGCGAGATTGCGGACAGATGTCATAGGCGGGCGTCAGAGTAAGTTGATGCCCGTCCCAGAACGCTGCGTGGTTCCGAGCGTGGTCGTCCGTGTTGCCACACAAGATGTTGAAGACGATGCGCGAGAACAGCTCACGTAACGTGGCGGCGGGATCGACAAAGCGATGACGAATGATTTCCGCCAGCTTCTCGTAGCTGGCGTAGGCCGCCATCATTTCGTCCAGCTCGAACATAGTCAGTGCCGACACCATGGCACGTCTGCGCCAGGCGCCTTCATGCGGGGCCCGGTCAAAGCGCTCGACAAGCAACACGTCCTTTCCCAGGGCTGCGCGCAACTGTACCGCCGCCACATTTAAACCCACCTTGCGCGCCAGTCGCATGGCAATGAACTCGGCCTTCACAACGCTGTACAGATCGCTGCGCGCAGAAAATTTCGCGATGAACTTTCGCTCGCCGTCATTGAGCTGAACTTTGGGGCGCGCGCCCCCCAAGGATGTTCCGTGGAGCAAGGCCTGATCCAAATCGGGCGAGAGCGGAACACCCCGCTCTACTTTCTCAGCCGCCGTAAGCAAGTCCTCCAGCGAAGGCTGCCGCACTTGCCGAGGCACATAGCGAGTTGGCGATTGCTGAAAATCGAGCGCGCCGATTCGGTCCGATCCCGACTCGAGAAGATAGGTCAACTCATCAAGTTCGGTCCCCGCAGCGTCCGTCCCTTCTAAACGCATCTTTCGATTGATCAGGACGCGGCGCCCCCACGCATCAGGGGATGCATCGCGCAGGCAGCTCGGCATGCTCAATCCAGGGATGAGAGGGATGGCTCCTGGCTGAAGCGGCAGCTCGGGGGCATACAAGGAGATTGCGTCCTTGCGCGCCAGATAGCTGCGACCGTAGTTGAACACCAGCTGTTGGCCTTGCCTGGTGAGCACGCCCGCGACGACGGGCTGGGTTGCGGCTGGCAACCACACCCAAACATAAGCCTGCGGGTGCAGGGCTTGTGCCTCAGAAGTCATCCTTGACTGCCTTCACGCGGACTCGAACGGCTTGGGGCAGCAGGGCCATTTTTTCGCGCTGCAATGCCAGGTGGGTGCTCAGCTGCCGCTGGTCCTGGTCGAACAGGGGCACGCCACAGATGGCGGCCACTTCAAAGACCGCCCCAATGGAGCACCCGGGGTCTCCTCGCTCAATGCGCTGGAGCAGGGCGCGCGAAATGCCGGCGCGCGCCGCCAGGTCCGCAGTAGTCAGCGCCTTGCTCACACGCGCCTCTCGTACGAGCTGACCCAGCAGCCCCAATGCGGTCAGGCAGTACTGGGAATAAGGACGCGATATGGGCTTGACCATTGAAATGCCTCGCTAATGAGCCTTGAATTAATTTCATGCAACATTAACAGTTCATTCTCTCTCGTCCGCCATAAAAAATCAACGATTAGACTCATTAACAAGCCGGTAAATAAGTTTGCGGATTCTTAATGAGCCAAATTATTGCGGACAGGTCTTGGTTTTCCGGGTACCAAACCGCAGGAGTGTTGCTACGCGTTGAGCATTGACCCTCTTTCGAGGTGTTTCTGCCAAAGAACGGCAGCAGATAGCGTTCAATCACGGTTTGGTAGTCAGCGTAGATACGCTTACCAGTACCCGCTGCCATTTCGGCACTCAGTTCTGTGCCAGGCTGGCTTCAGCAGCGTCGCGAAAGCGCCGAGAAATCGGAGCCAAGTCGTTTCGACGGCGCTGGAATGCCGAGTGTCAGTGTGTAGCCAAACCCAGCCGAAGTTGCAGTGGCTGGCAGGGTGGCAGTAGGGTGGTGGCCAAGGGCAATCGCCTTGACCAATCGATGTTGCTCGCTGAAGCTCGCCAAATCGGTGGTGGCAGAGCGGAATGTGAAGAAACCCTGCTGGCTACCGCGCGCCAGGGTTGGTTAGAGCGTGTCGTAGCGGCCTCGCCAGTTCGACAAAATCCCGCGCTACCAATCCTCCGCAGAAAACTGCATCGACTCCGTATCCCGTCGCAGTGTCACCTCGTGCGGCGACACCGCCAGGTACCAGGTCTGCCGGTCGGCATGCGGTTTGGGCTTGGCGAAGCCCGCTGGCGTCAGCAACGCCAGGCACCACGACGTCTTGGGGTCTCGGACTGACCGATACACAATGCCGCCGACGTTGGCCTCGCGGGCGACGCGCGCAAACTGCTGCGTCGAAGCGTAGTCGGTAGGGTGTTGCCAGATAGCGGCATCGGCATCAAAAGGCGGCCGCTGCAAATCGACCGCCTGTGTGGCAACCTCCACTCGGAAGGCCGTGTGGGCCACCGGTTCAATACGATCCAGGTCGACGGCGTCCTTGAGAAACTTCCAGCGCCAGTAGCCCAACTCTGCGCCAGCCGTCCTGACGGATTCCGCACCATAGAACACGCCGGGATCCGTCACCGCCCGAAAACGCGAACCGCCCCGTTTGGGGGCGTAGCGAAACGGGGTGGCCAGCAAGTAATCCAAGCCGGCGGTGTCAACCGGCTGGGCGGGCTTGCTCGATTCCAACAAGGATTCCAGCAGATCCTGCTCATCGCGGTTGTCGACCAGCTTCATGGTGGCGGCAATGTGCTGCGACTCCACCATGCGCCAGGCCTGGCCTCGCCAGGCGAAGGCCTCAGACGAGACCGCGGGAGGCGTCCAGGTAGTGAACGACACGGACCAGCCCTTCTGTTTGACGAATCAGATCCACCGGACGGCCGTTGAGGCCCCTATTCTCGCTGTTGAGCCACTGACGTGCGGTCTGCTCATTGCCCACGATGGAGTCGAGAGATCGGAACACACGAACGAACAGCAAGGCGAACTCCCATTCCTTACGGCGCTCGTCGAGCTTGTACTCGCCACTGTAGAGGCGGGTGACGGTCGGTGGGCTCACGCCCAGGATCTTGGCGAGCAAGGCACGCGAGATGTCCAGCCGTTCGGCCGCACGGGCCACTGCCTTGGTCAGCACCGAGGATGGATCTGGCTTGGCAGCCAGGTTGCGGGCAGATGCACTCATGATCAGCCTCCTTTTCTATGGAAACAATGATACACTTATATTCCCACAGAAATACATGCACGTGGTTCGGCTCAGGTATCCACCCAGCACTTGATGTGCCCAGATTGCCCGCCGAGTGAGATCATCACGACATGGATCGAACCTCTGCGGCCTCGCTCGGACCCGCTGTGACGCCACTGCGCTGCACGGTGTATGCCCGCACCTCCAGTCATGAGGCGGTCGACCAGGCCTACACCTCGCTCGACGCCCAGCTGGACACCGGCTTGGCCTACACGCCAGCCAGGCCGGCATGGGTTGGCATGCTACCGACACGACCTACAGCGATGCAGAAGTTTCCGGTGCTGTGCTCGAACGCTCCGGCCTTCGACGTCTCATGTCGGCCATTGCTGCCGGAAGGATCGATGTGGTGGTCGTGTACAAGCTGGATCGGATTTCCCGTAGCGTGGTGGACTTTACGCAGATGATGGTCTTCTTTGACCAGCATAAGGTGTCGCTGGCTTCGGTCAGCCAACATTGAACAGTGGCGACTCGCTGGGGCGGCTGGCGGTCAACGTGGTGGCCAAGGGCAATCGCCTTGATCAATCGATTTTGCTCGCTGGAGCTCGCCAAATCGATGGTGGTGGAGTATACCTTTATTTCAAACCCTGCTCACCAACGCCTGCGGGCTCCAGCGGAGGCACGCGGACTGCTGAGGGGTGCGCCAACGAGCAGCACTCGCCCGACTTGCCTTCTCCCCCGAACAGCGCCTGAATACGTCATCCCCACTCCCAGGACTGACGGCATGGCAAAAAAAAGATGTAACCGCCATACGAATTCACACGATCGTATGAACCATTCTCCCGCCACTGCGCTACGCTACCCCCATGGAAACCTTGATCCCCGCCTTTCTACGCCGCCAGCGCAATCAGCGTCGTCTGACGCTGGAGAACTTGTCTGCCAAGGTGGGCATGTCACCGCAGCATTTGTCGGAGATTGAGAGCGGCAAGCGGGATCCGCGTTTGTCGTCCATCGAGCGCATGGCCGAGGCGATGGGGATGACCGTCCTGATCGTGCCGGAGGCCATGGCGCCTGAGCTGCGCCGGTACATCGCCCACAACGGCCGCACCTACACCACCAAGCCTGTCACCGCGCAGCCATTCACCGGCCAGCCCAGCGCACCAGCTGACAAGGCCACCGCTGCCCCTGAACCTACCGGAGTCGACCATGCCCCGCAAAAAACCTGAGCCCGATCACTCAAAGTCCTCGCTCACCTTCACCATCGAAACCTTTGATGACCCCGAAACCGGCGAGCCCACCCAGTACGGTCGTTTCAGCCGCAACTGGCAAGACGAAGAAGCCCTTGATGCGCTGATCGACCAGCTCGAAGCTGGCCGCGTCACGCACAAGCAAACCCTGATGCAGGCGCGCAAGCTGGAAGCCGCCGCCCCGGACAACCTGGAAATCCAGAACTTCATTGCCAACCGGCTGTGGGCGCTGGGTTTGCAGGACGAAGCCACCGAGGTGTATGAACGGGCTATTCGCCGGGCGCAGGCGCACATCCCCAAGGGCTACACCGGCCAGATTACCTGGAGTGAAGTGGACAACCGCTCCTTTCTGCGCCTGGCGCATGGCACCTTGCTGGGCTTGATGCACAAGCGCGATGGCAAAGCCGCTATGGTGCTGGCCCAGCAGATGCTGACCTGGTGCCCGATGGACAACATCGGTGTGCGGTTTTTGTTGGGGGATATTGCCTTGCTCAAGGGCGACCACCACGCCGCATTGCAGGAGTACCTGAAAGGCGCGCCCAATTCACCGGCGCACTGGTACCAAGCGGGCCTGATTGCATTTCGGGAGGGGGACTATGTAGCGGCCTGCACCTACCTGCGGCGGGGCATTGCCGCCAACCCATACATGGCAGAGGGGCTGACCGGGCGCACGGTGCTGACGGAGCACCTGTATTGGCACGCCAGCAATGTGCACGGCCCGGAGTGGGCGGTCGACTACCTGGAATCTGCCGCCTGCGACTGGACGGCAGAGGAAATCGACTTTGTAGATTGGGTGTCCAACGCTGCGCCTGTGCTCAAGGAGCGGGCCGCATGGATGGCGCTAACCGAGGGGCTGACCTACGCGTGGGACGCCGAGCAACGCGCCCCGTATTCGCAGAAGTCCATGGCGTTCATCAACCGCATCACCGACACCTTGTCCAATAAGATGGTGCGCAAGGTCAAAAACCGGTGGGGAGATGAAATATGGCCTTGGGATCGGGAAGGGTTCAAGAGGCCGTCAAACCGATCCGCACACTGACTCAGGCAAAGGCATCTGCTTCTGCCAAGACCTTGCCTGCCGCATCCTTGGCCGCAAGTTTGGGCTCGCCCTGAACAGGCCACTGAATGCCAACAGTCGGGTCGCACCACAACAGGCTGCGCTCGTGCTCGGGGTACCAGTAGTCTGTGGTCTTGTAGAGGAACTCTGCCGATTCGCTGGTGACCACAAAGCCGTGGGCAAAGCCAGGTGGAACCCACAATTGCCGCTTGTTGTCTGCGGACAGTTCAACGCCCACCCACTTGCCGAAGTTGGCCGATGAGCGGCGCAGATCAACTGCGACGTCGAACACGGCCCCCTGCGTCACTCGAACCAGTTTCCCTTGTGGATGCTGGATCTGGTAGTGCAAGCCACGCAGAACCCCTTGGCTGGATTTACTGTGGTTGTCCTGAACGAAGTTCACATCCAGGCTCGTTGCTTGCTTAAAGTCCCGTTGATTGAAGCTCTCGAAGAAAAAACCACGGTCATCGCCGAAGACCTTCGGCTCCAGAATGAGCACCTCTTGAAGATGGGTTTTAGTGACTATGTAGGGCATCGCTGACCTCACTTCAACAAGCTGAGCAGGTACTGCCCGTAGCCGTTCTTTTTCAACGGATCGGCCAACGCTGCCAATTGCTCGGCATTGATCCAGCCTTGGCGGAATGCAATCTCTTCGGGGCAAGCCACCTGCAAACCCTGGCGTTTTTGTAGCGTCGCGATGAAGCTGGCAGCCTCCAGCAAGCTGTCGTGCGTGCCGGTGTCCAGCCAAGCATAGCCCCGGCCCATGATCTCCACGCTCAACTGGCTTTGTTCCAGATAGCACTTGTTGACGTCAGTGATCTCGAGCTCACCACGGTGAGAAGGGTTGATGTCTGCTGCAATATCGCAAACCTGTTGATCGTAGAAGTATAGACCCGTCACTGCATAGTTGCTCTTGGGTGCCTTGGGCTTTTCTTCAATGCTGACGGCGCGCTGGTTAACATCGAATTGGACAACGCCGTAGCGTTCCGGATCATGAACATGGTACGCAAACACCGTCGCCCCATCCGCTCGTGCATCGGCGCCTTGCAACTGCTTGGCCAGATCGTGCCCGTAGAAGATGTTGTCGCCTAATACCAAGGCACTGGGGTTGTTGGCCACAAAGCTCTTGCCGATGATGAATGCCTGAGCCAACCCATCTGGACTGGGCTGCACGGCGTACTGGATGTTCATACCCCAGCGGGCACCGTCGCCGAGCAACTCGGCAAATCGGGGTGTGTCTTGCGGGGTGCTGATTAGCAGGACATCCCGAATGCCGCTTAGCATGAGCGTGCTGAGTGGGTAATAAACCATGGGCTTGTCGTATACCGGCATGAGCTGTTTGCTTACCGCCTGGGTCACGGGGTAAAGCCGGGTGCCAGAGCCACCGGCGAGGATGATGCCTTTGCGTTGTTGTTGAGTCATGGTTTTAAAGAATCTGGTCAAGAATGTGGTCGATACCCATCTTCCAGTCGGGCAGTTGAAGCCCGAAGGTTTCGCGTAGCAAGCTGGTGTCTAATCTCGAATTGGCAGGTCGTTTGGCTGGTGTGGGATAGTCAGATGTGGTGATCGCCTTGATTGCATCCGGCGCAACCCGAATAGTCTTGCCAGCAACGCGTGCCCGCTCGATCACGTGGCATGCATAACCGTGCCAGTTGGTTTCACCTGCCGCAACAGCGTGGTACAGCCCATAGGGGAATTCAGCGGGTGTGCGTTGGGCCTCGCGCACCAAGTGGGCAGTGAGATCAGCCAGTAAGGCGGCCGACGTCGGCGCACCGAACTGGTCGGCCACGACGCTCAAGGCGTCTCGCTCAGAGGCCAGGCGCAGCATGGTCTTGGCGAAGTTGCCGCCATGGACCCCCACGACCCAGCTAGTGCGCAGGATCAGGTGGCGGCATCCAGCGGCTGCAATCACCCGTTCGCCGGCCAGCTTGGTCGCACCGTAGACACTACTCGGGTTCGGGGTGTCGGATTCCAGGTAGGCGCAAAGCTTGGTGCCATCGAACACGTAGTCGGTCGAGTAGTGCACCAGCAACGCGCCCAAGGCTTTCGCTTCCTCGGCCAGCACGCCAGGGGCTTGGGCGTTGATGGCCTGGGCCAAGGCTTGTTCGCTCTCGGCCTTGTCGACCGCGGTGAAGGCGGCCGGGTTGACGATGACGTCGGGGCGGATGGTCCGCACGACCCGGCGGATCGCGGCTTCATCGGCCAGATCGCAGTCTTCCGAGTCGATTGCGATGACCTCGCCGAGAACGGCCAAGGCGCGCTGCAGCTCGAAACCGACCTGACCGTTCTTACCCGTAAGCAGCAGCCTCATGCTCTGGCCTCGGCACTTTCGTATTGCTTGCTGACCCAGTCGCGGTAGGCGCCGCTCTGCACATGCGCAACCCACTCCGGGTGGTCCAGGTACCACTGCACGGTCTTGCGGATGCCGGTCTCGAAGGTCTCTGCGGGTTTCCAGCCCAGTTCGCGCTCGATCTTGCGTGCATCGATGGCGTAGCGCCGATCGTGCCCGGGGCGGTCGGTGACATAGGTGATCTGGGTTGCGTAGCTGGAACCATCAGCTTTCGGGCGCAGCTCGTCGAGCAGCTTGCACACCGTGTGCACGATCTCGATGTTGGGCTTCTCGTTCCAGCCGCCGATGTTGTAGGTCTCGCCTAGCCTGCCGGCTTCCAACACGCGTCGGATCGCGCTGCAGTGGTCTTTGACGTACAGCCAGTCGCGGATCTGCATGCCGTCGCCATAGACCGGCAGGGGCATTCCGGCCAAGGCATTGACGATCATCAGCGGGATCAGCTTCTCGGGGAAGTGGTAGGGTCCGTAGTTGTTGGAGCAGTTGGTAGTTAGCACCGGCAGGCCGTAAGTGTGGTGCCAGGCACGCACCAGGTGGTCGCTGGCGGCCTTGCTGGCCGAGTAAGGGCTACTGGGTTCGTAGGGGTTCGTTTCTGCAAATGGCGGATCGTCCTTGGACAGACTGCCATAGACCTCGTCGGTACTGACGTGCAGGAATCGGAAAGTGGCCCTTTCCGATTCGGGCAAGCCGCTCCAATACGAGCGCACAGCTTCGAGCAGGCGGAAGGTGCCGACGATGTTGGTCTGGATAAAGTCTTCCGGGCCATGTATTGATCGGTCCACATGACTTTCGGCGGCGAAGTGCAGCACGGCACGGGGGCGGTGTTCTGCTAGCAGACGGTCTACCAAGCTGCAGTCACCCAGATTGCCTTGCACGAGTATGTGGCGGGCATCACCCTGCAGGCTGACCAGGTTTTCTAGGTTGCCTGCGTAGGTGAGCTTGTCGAGATTGACGATCGGCTCGTCACTCTGGGTCAACCAATCGAGCACAAAGTTGCTGCCGATAAAGCCGGCCCCTCCTGTAACAATTATCATTTATTCTCCTGAAAAAATTTAATATGAAAAATATGCAAGCAATAGCATTAAAGACGCATCCAGCGTGGTGCTAGCAGCCCAACGATGCAGGCGGCAACAAATGGTCCAGCTCCAATAAAGGCATTCCAACCACTTGACCAGGCGATCATCTGGCAAACTATCATTGAAAACACCATCGTGATCTGGCAGGCCAAATTGACACGTTGAGTGCCAGTGGCGATTGACATCGAGGCTAATAAGTTGACATGCAGAAACGGCACTATTCCAGCTGCCATTACTGCCAAGAGGGGGGCAGCAGAGTCAAACAAGCGCAAAGGGATGAGAGGCAGGGATACAACCAATGTACCCCACAACGCAGCGGCACCAATTGCCGAGATACCCAACATGGGCCATGTCCAAGATTGCAGTCGGGCCCCAACCACGTCATCCTGGCCACGCAACACCGAGTTGAAGTAGCGGTAAAGAGAGAGACCCGAGAGGTTGGCGAGCGCGTCACGTGCTGCCAGCAGGTAATTCGCAGCAACGTACGCCTCTGCCGACAGCAGAGCCACCGCAAACAACCTCTCTGACTTCTGGCTTAGTGTCTTAATTAGTCCTGCGAACCAGGCCCCGCCGAGGAAACGCAGTACATTCCGCCATCTTATCGCGCGCCATAGAAGTCGCAACCGAAGTGATCGTTTGTGTCCAAATCGCCCCCTCAGCAGAGCTATTAACGAGCCGACAGTAAGCGTAAGATCGCCGGCCACATAAATAACGAACAGGTGACCTGGTGCAGCCAGGCCACTTCTGTCCGCCAGAAGTACGCTACCACCAACCATAAGTGGCAGGAGTGGTGGTACTAGCATCGTTAAGCCGAGCCCGACACTATTATCCGCGCTAAATTGCAGCTGCAACACTATGTTGTTAAGAGCAACGCTTACGCAATACATCGTCGCCATCCATAGTGGCACGTTGATGTTGCTGCCCCACGGTGCAAACCGAATCAATGAGATTGCGCAAAGTGCTCCTACACCTGTAATAACCGCGTAGGCCAACCACACCCGCCACGACGCTATGGCGCGTCGAACCGATCTACGATGACCGGCAACACGAAGCAAGCTTGGTAAGCCTGCATCGATAAAACGAGCCACCAACTGCGACACGGTTGTGGCCCACAGTACAGTTGCCAGCGTGGCTAATGGGGCAGCAACGGTGAATAAAGCAAGTGCAGCAAACCTTAGACCGATCGCCAAAGCGGCAAATGTTGGTGCAAGCCAAGATAGGCTAGGCGAACTCATGCAAAACTGTCGCTGCCGGAAGCAAGAGTTTGAGTAATATCAGCCACCTGTCAGGGTTCTGGGTTTCCAACGTTGGTGAAGCGTCCACCAGAATGTGCTCGATGTCCAAACACGCAGGAGGCTCACGACATGCCAGCGCAGATGCTTAATTGATCTCTGGCTGTCCCGCTGCGCCTCGTGTATCGCTTGAGCGGTTTGTACTTGGCGCAGTTGGTAGCCCGCGCGACACAGGCGTGCGCACACGTCGTAATCCTCGCAGTAAAGAAAGAAGCGTTCGTCGAAGCCAGCGACGGCACGGTAGGCGGCAGAGTCGAATAACAGAAACATCCCTGCCAGCCAGAAGAATTGATCACCAGCATCATTTAAATCTAGTCCTGACAAGCGTCTGTGGCCTGAGATCCTCTTCAAAGTACGCCGCATTAGTGACAAGGGAGTGAGGTTCTCTCGGACGGAGTCCTCGGGAAAGCCGTCAGAGTCGATTATTTTGGGCGCCACAGCACCGGTCTTAGGTAACGCTTTTGCAATTGACAATAGCTGTGGAAAGAGATCCTCCGGCAACCTCAGGTCCGGATTGAGTATCACGTACCAACTCGTCCTGCAATGGCGGAAAGCAACGTTGTGGTTGGTGCCAAACCCCCTCGGTTGGGCATTGCGTATCACAAGAAGCTGAAGCGCAGGCCACATACTGACATCAAGCTCTTCGGGAATGTTCAGG
>JBDLQY010000010.1:0-11181 GCA_039800325.1 Pseudomonadota bacterium
AGCGAAGGGAAGCCTGTCCGCAGGACAGGCCGCAGCCTATGAGCGCACGGGCGCTTACCGCCACGCGCCCACACCCCACCACATCGAACGAGGCGCTTACCGTCACGCGCCCAAACCACTCGCCCAAATCGCAGCGAACGAAGCGCTTACTCGCCCTGCGTGCGCCGCTTGCGCACACCCTCGGCCAGCGTCTCAAGCACTGCGATACTTTCATCCCAGCCCAAACAGCCGTCGGTAATGCTCTGACCGTAGGTCAAGGGCTGTCCCGGTTTAAGGTCTTGTCGGCCGGCCACCAGATGGCTTTCCACCATCACGCCGAAGATACGCGTTTCGCCGGCCGCCAGCTGACGCGCAATATCAGCGGCTACCAATGCCTGATTCTCAGGTTTTTTCTGACTATTGCCGTGGCTGGCGTCGACCATCAGTCGACAGGCGAGCGCAGCACCTGCCGCTTCTTTACAGGCAGCATCGACGCTGGCCGCGTCGAAGTTGGGCTGTTTGCCCCCGCGCAGGATCACATGGCAGTCTTCGTTGCCGTTGGTGGACACGATGGCCGAATAGCCGCCTTTGGTTACCGAAAGAAAGTGATGCGGCTGCGAGGCGGCCTTGATGGCATCGAATGCGATACGCAGGTTGCCGTCGGTACCATTCTTAAACCCCACAGGACACGACAAGCCTGAGGCAAGCTCTCGGTGTACCTGCGATTCAGTCGTTCGAGCGCCGATCGCACCCCAACTGATGAGGTCGGCAATGTACTGCGGCGTAATCATGTCTAGAAACTCGCTGCCGGCGGGCAGTCCCAGGTCATTAACACCCAGCAGCAGTTCGCGAGCCATCCGCAGGCCCTTGTTGATCTGGAAGCTGTTGTCCAGATCAGGGTCGTTAATGAGGCCCTTCCAACCAACGGTCGTCCGCGGCTTTTCGAAATACACACGCATCACGATTTCCAAATCAGCTTTCAGACGCGCACGCTGCTCTACGAGGCGGCCGGCATACTCCATCGCGGCTGCGGTATCGTGGATAGAGCACGGCCCCATCACCACCAGCAGGCGATCGTCCATGCCGTGCAGGATTCGGTGGATTGCTTGACGAGACCCGTTCACCACCGCCGTCGTGGCGTCGGACAGAGGAAATTCGCGCAGCAGGTGCGAGGGTGGTGACAGCTCTTTGTAGCCACGGATTCGGGTGTCGTCAGTTGTAGTCGTCATGGAAGAGCTCTCAAAGGTACTGCTGGTTTCAAAGGGTCCAACTCAGTCACGCTGCGCCGCCAGGCCCGGCAGCCAAAAAAAAACCGCCGGTCTTTGGGGCCGGCGGTCTTTGTCGGGGTGGCTCGTTTTAGCGTCGAACGGGCTCCTGACTTAGTCCGCCGGCGGGCGGAAAGCCAAAAAAGTAGCCGTAAAACGCAAAACGTGAAGTGCTCATAGCTCAGAATCTTATAACCAAGCATTCGATTGGGCAAGTTATGCCCCGATATCGTCGGCGTTGGCGTCTGCCGATCGCCGAGGCAATTCCCCGGTCATCAGCCTGTCCGTTTTTGCGCGTTGCTTGCCCTGAGATAGCATCGCGGCTGTTTTCCGCGGAGACCCCATGAGCCGTTCGCTTGCTGCAGCCGATCTGGCGGCCCTCTACCAGACCATGTGTCGCATCCGCGCCTTCGAGGATGCTGCTGAAGAAGCCAGTCGCGGCGGCGTAGCCGTGCTTGGGCAGACCACATCGGCCAGCGCTCACGTGCGCGGCCCGCTGCATCTGTCCACCGGCCAGGAGGCCGTCCCTAGCGGCGTGTGCGCCCACTTGCGCAAGGATGATCTCATCACCTCCACCCATCGCGGCCACGGCCATACGCTGGCCAAAGGTGCCGATGCCGCCCGCATGATGCAGGAGCTGTTCGGCAAAGCCACCGGCTACTGCGGCGGCCGAGGCGGCTCTATGCACATCGCCGATTTTTCGGTGGGTATGCTGGGGGCTAATGGCGTGGTTGCCGCGGGTATCCCCATCGCGGTAGGCGCGGCGCACGCCCTCAAGCTACAGAACCGCCAGGCCATCGCTGTCGCATTCTTCGGTGACGGCGCCATCAATCGAGGCCCCTTCGCAGAGGGCCTCAACTGGGCTGCTGCATTCAGACTGCCGCTGCTTTTTGTATGCGAAGACAACCAGTGGTCAGCGACCACGCGCACCGATGCGATGTCGGCCGGCGAGGGCGCCTCAGCCCGCGCGCGCGGCTATGGTGTTGAAGCGATCGAGGTCGATGGTAACGACGTTGAGGCAGTCCACGAGGCGGCCGGCCGCCTGATCACCGCGATTCGGGCTGAGTCGCGACCCGCGCTCCTGCATGCCCGCACTTATCGCTTTAAGGGGCATGTCTCGGTTGATCCCGCCGCCTATCGCAATCCCGATGAGCTTGCTCAGGCGCTTAAGCGCGATCCACTCGAGCGCTGCCGGACAAGACTGCTGGCATCGGGCATCAGCGCACAGGCTTGCGACGACATCATGGCCAAGGCGCGTCAAGAAGTCGCCCAGGCCGTTGCCTCGGCCATCAATGCACCCTGGCCAGACAATGCCAGCGCTTTTGAAGACATCCAGGACACGGGGGCTGGGCAATGGCTGTGATGACTTACGCGGCAGCCGCCGCACACGCCCTGGGCGAGGCCATGCAGGCTGATTCTCGCATCATCGCCCTCGGCGAGGATGTGGGTCGTGGTGGCATCTTCGGTCAATACCGTGGCCTGGTCGAGCGCTTTGGCGCATCCCGCATCATCGATACACCGATTTCAGAATCCACCATCGTAGGGGCCGCCGTAGGGATGGCGCTTACGGGTATGCGTCCGGTGGTCGAGCTTCGGGTTGTCGATTTCGCCCTTTGCGCGATGGATGAAATCGTTAACCAGGCTGCCAAAAACCGCTTTATGTTCGGCGGTCAAGGTCGCGTACCGGTGGTTTTGCGAATGCCCATAGGCATCTGGTCCGCGTCGGCTGCACAGCACTCACAGTCGCTCGAAAGCTGGTTTACGCACATACCGGGGCTGGTTGTTATCGCTCCTGCGACGCCGCAAGACAATCACGACTTGCTCAAGGCGGCAATCGCCTGCGGGGACCCGGTCGCCTACCTCGAGCACAAAGAGCTCTGGTCGGTCGAGGGCGAACTTTCTGCCGCGCCCTCTCTGCCCATCGGTAAGGCCCGAACCCTACGCTCGGGCAGGGACATCACCCTGGTCACCTGGAGTAAAGCTGTTCATTGGTGCGAGCAGGCCGCTGGTCGGTTGGCGGCCGAGGGCGTTCAGGCCGACGTGATTGACCTGCGCACGCTGTGGCCGTGGGACCGCGAAACGGTATTCGCATCTGCCATGCGCACCGGGCGTGTGTTGGTTGTGCACGAAGCGATTCAGGTGGCCGGCTTTGGCGCCGAGATCGCCGCAACCCTGGCTGAACAGGTTCGGGGCGTACGCGTTAGCCGTCTGGGCGGTCTACGAGCACCGGTGGGATATTCGCCCGGACTCGAAGCGCAGGCGCGACTTCATCCCGACACCATCGTCGCTCGCGCCCACGCGCTGATGGCGGGATGAGAATATATCCGCCTCGCGCTACACTCGCGCTTCTCCAAATCTGGCCAGAGGCCTTTTTCCACATCATTTCGAGGAGACCTCCATGGATCGTCGCTCTCTGTTGAAAGCCGGCGCTGCCGGTACCGCAGCCGTCTCGGCTCCCTTCATCATCACGCGTACTGCGAATGCTCAGCAGTACCGCCCCGAGTACCGGCTATCAACCGTGGTTGGCCCGGCGTTTCCCTGGGGCAAGGGCGGCGAGATTTGGGTTAATCTGGTCAAGGAGCGCACCCAGGGTCGCATCAACATCAAGATGTATCCCGGCGTTTCCCTCATTAACGGGGACCAGACGCGCGAATTCAGCGCCATGCGTCAGGGCGTCATCGACATGGCCATCGGTTCAACCATCAACTGGTCCCCGCAAGTTAAAGAGCTGAACCTGTTTTCGCTGCCTTTCCTGTCGCAAGATCACGCTGGACTTGATGCGCTCACCCAGGGCGAAGTCGGTAAGCGCATCATGCAGACTGTTGAAAAAGCAGGGGTTGTGGCGCTGGCCTGGGGCGAGAACGGCTTCCGTGAGCTCACCAACTCACGTCGCGAAATTCGCAGCCCCGCCGACATGAAGGGACTCAAGTTCCGCATCGTGGGTTCGCCCATTTTCACCGAGGTGTTCACCGCGCTGGGCGCCAACCCCACGCAGATGAGCTGGGCAGACGCACAGCCCGCGCTTGCTTCGGGCGCTGTCGAGGGTCAAGAAAACCCCATGCATATCTTCACGGCGGCTAAGCTGCACACGCTGGCGCAGAAATTCGTGACACGCTGGGGATATGTGGCTGATCCTCTTATTTTCGCGGTCAATAGCGATGTCTGGAAGTCGTGGACGCCTGCTGATCAGGAGATCGTGCGTGCCTGTGCGATCGAGGCTGGCAAACAGGAAATTGCCATCGCCCGTAAAGGTCTCACAGCGGGCGACAACTCCATGATTAAAGAAGTCGAGGCGTTGGGCGTCAAAGTTACTGAACTGTCACCGGCCGAGAAGGAAGAGTTCCAGAAAACCCTCAAGCCAGTCTACGATAAGTGGGCCAAACAGACTATCGGCGCCGATCTGGTCAAGATGGCCGAAGCGGCTGTTGCCGGCCGTAAGCGCGGTTGAGCACCGACGACGCATCGCGTCCGCCCGAGAGGCGGGCGCGTCTGCTGCTCGAAGATTGGGCGGGGGCCATTCTCATGGCCCTGCTTGCGCTCATCACGTTCGCCAATGTGATCGTGCGCTATTTCACCAGCCAGTCCTTCGCCTGGACTGAGGAATTATCGGTATCGCTGATGGTGATGCTGGTCATGACGGCGGGAGCGGCCGCCGTCGCACGTGACCGCCATGTACGCATCGAAACGTTTTACGAGGGTGGATCTCCCCAGCGGCGGCGTTTGCTCGTCGCTTTGTCTGGCCTGGCCACAGTGGGCTGCTTCCTGGTGCTGGCAGCTCTTGGAGGAAGATTAGCCTGGGATGACTACCGCTTCGACGTCACCACGCCTGGCATCGGACTGCCGCAGTGGTGGTACACCATATGGCTGCCTCTGCTGTCGCTGGTCATCGCATTCCGCGCCATGCAACGTCTGATCAAAGCACTACGCACATGACCGTCAGGCACCGCTTATGACGGGCGTCCTCATATTCCTGTTGTTTGGCGGGCTTATGGTTCTGGGCGTGCCGATCGGCGTGTCCCTGATGATAGGCGGCGCGCTCGGCATCGGAATGGCCGGGCTGGGCTGGCTAGCCATCCCAAATAATTTTTATGCGGGCATTGCCAAGTATCCGCTGCTGGCCTTACCCATGTTCGTGCTGGTCGGTGCGATTTTTGATCGCTCGGGTGTCGCCAAACGGTTAGTGGATTTCGCCATTTCCATCGTGGGGCGTGGGTCGGGCATGCTTCCACTTGTGGCTATAGCAGTAGCCATGTTTCTGGGCGGCATCTCGGGCTCAGGTCCGGCTAACGCAGCGGCTGTGGGCGGAGTTATGCTGGCCGCCATGGCCCGGGCGGGCTATCCGCCTGCTTACTCTGCCAGTGTCATCGGCGCAGCCGCTGCCACCGACATTCTCATCCCGCCGTCGATCGCCTTCATCGTCTACTCGGTGATGGTGCCCGGAGCATCGGTGCCCGCACTGTTTGCAGCGGGCATGATTCCTGGCCTGCTGGCCGGCCTCGCGCTCATTATCCCGGCGGTCTGGCTTGCGCGGCGCCACCGTATGGGGCTTGGAGAAGCAAGCGAATCTCGCCCCCCGTTCTGGCGCTCATTACGAGAAGCCAGCTGGGGTCTGTTCGCGCCCGTGCTCATCTTGGGTGGCATGCGGGCTGGCTGGTTTACACCGACAGAAGCCGCCGTGGTGGCTGTCTTTTACGGCCTGTTTGTCGGCATGTTTATTCATCGAACGATTCGGGTCCGTGACCTGCTGGATATCCTGGTTGAGGCAGCCGAAACTTCGGGTGTCATCATGATTGTGGTCGCACTAGCCAGCATCTTTGCCTATGCGGTCAGCACCATGGGTATTGTTGATCCGGTTGCGCGATTCATCACCGACAGCGGCGTCGGGTCGTTGGGCGCCATCATGCTGATCATCGTCGTGCTTTTGTTCGTGGGCATGTTCCTCGATGGCGTGTCGATTTTTCTTATCTTCGTACCCCTGCTGATGCCGCTCATGAAGGCCTATCAGTGGCACCCGGTGTGGTTCGGGGTGCTGCTGACGTATATGGTGGCCATCGGCCAGTTCACGCCACCGGTGGCGGTCAATCTGATGGTGTCAGCGAGACTGGCTGGGGTGCGCATCGAGAAGACCATCCCCTGGGTGCTCTGGTTCGTCTTCGCCATGGGGGTCGTTCTGGTGGCGCTGGTCGCCGTGCCTGATCTGGCGCTGTGGCTGCCGAGGGTCTTGGGATACTAAGCGCACATCCGGCCTCAGGTGCATGCGGTAAGCGCCCGCGCGCTTCGGTTGCGCGATTAGGTTTGGGCGCGTGGCGGTAAGCGCCCGTACGTGTAAGCGCCTCGTCCGCTTGGACCATTGTCGGGCGCGTGGCGGTAAGCGCCTCGTTCGATGTGGTGGGGTTTGGGCGCGTGGCGGTAAGCGCCTCGTTCGATGTGGTGGGGTTTGGGCGCGTGGCGGTAAGCGCCCGTGCGCTCATAGGCTGCGGCCTGTCCTGCGGACAGGCTTCCCTTCGCTCGGGCCCTTCGCCGGGGCGCCCCGAACTCGGCCGCCGAGGCGGCAGCCTCAAACATGCGGGGCGCTACAGCCCCCGGCAAAGCTGTCCCTCGCTCGGCTTGCCAAAATCGCGCAGAGCACTTCCCGCCCCACGCCCTACCCGCCTCCAACACCGTGACGCACGCTTCGCCGCACACGCCATCACTCCGATCACTCCGATTACGCCGATCAGTCCGATCGCTCAGATCGCCTCGAATGCTCGGCACTTAGGCGGGTCGCTTAGCGCTCGCCGCTAAATCCTCGTCATCACCTTCCAGCGGGCGATCAGCGCCGCTCGCTCATCAAGACTCGGCCTGTGGCGGAGCGCCGAGAGGCGGTGAACGGAAGGCACGACGCGCTCTTCCATGCGCCACCTGCGGTCGAGGGCCCGGTGGCGGCGAGGGGGCAAGCCGCCCGAGCGATTTCGGCAAGCCCAGCGAGGAGCGAGTCCGCCGGACACTCCTTAGCGCCCCGCATGTCTGAGGCTGCGTGAGCAGCCGAGTTCGGGGCGCTCCGGCGGACTGCTCCGAGCGCAGGGCAGTCCGGCCACAGGCCGGACCGCAGCCGTATGAGCGAGCGGTGGTTTTCCGCTCGCCGCCACCCCGCCCAAACGAGGACCGAGACTCAAGAAAGAGCGAACGGTGGCATACCGCTCGCCGACGCCTAACCAACCGCAGGCACAAAAGAGAGCGGGCGGCGACTGACCGCCCGCTGATCAAAACACGCCGACTAGGGAGACGGTCGGCCCCTTGACGGAATACCGTAGCTCACCCGTCCACGAACTACGACTCACATCAAGATCGAATTTCCAGTAGGCGTATCCCAGCTCAATACCCAAACTTTTCCAAGCGAACCAGGTTAGGCCTCCCGTTAACGAACGCAGATTACCGCGCACCCCGTCCGCGCGCGCGGCCAACCACTGACCACGCAGATCAGCCACCAATGCATCGCCGAACTTCGAGCCGAGTTGAAATTGCAACGTGGGCAGGGGCGCATCTTCGCTGACTGTCTCGATCGCCTGGCGCCCTGCAGCACTGAGACCCAGGCCAGCCCTGATACGGCTTTGGTTAATACCCACACCGAGTGCTAATTCAGTCTGGGACGCTTGGTAGAGGGAATACAGATACGACACTGCAAGAATCCGGCTGTCAAAGCTGGCTGTGGCCTGGACTCCCGCCGGGTAAACCGCGTCACGAAACGTCAGCGTCTGTCCCAGCACGCGGCCCCCATCTCGATCAATGTTTAAATAACTCAGCTGCGCGCGATGCCTTGGCAAAAATCTCCAGCTCAGATCAAACCCCGCTACTGACCTCGAGTCGTCAAGGCCAGTATCCGATTCCAGATCGATGCCAGTCCCCAGCCCACCGCTTCGACTGTCGGCCCGCACCAAGGTATCTGTGGACGCTGCAAACCCCGTCAACCGAAGCTGAAAGGCCGACCATCCTGCCGCATCCTGTGCATGTGCTGTGATTGGCATCAGTACAAAAAACAATGCCCTCACCAATGGTCGAACTAAGGCCCGTTGATACTGAGCACGGACGGTTTCCATCCTACGAGCACCTACATTTACCCTGTCTTCCATGACTCTCATTCCATTGTCGGTGGGCGTCAGCACGACTCATCCAGTACTACGAACATCCGCTTTCAGGGCTTGGCTTGAATCCGATTCAGGTAGTCGATCAGTAAGCTGATACGCGCCCTGGCGAATGCCTCACCAGAACCCGGCGGAACCGTCGGGTCGTGACGAGCCTGAGCGACGTAACTGGTTCCCCAGACCGGCATCTCACCCGCCTGACCATGCCCGGCCACCGTGCGCCTGCCGTCGATCGAGTCAAAGACGCGCTGCGCCGGAAAAACACCACCATTCTCACGTGCCAGAACAGTGAGATCAGCAGGTTTTCGATTCAGAAAAATGCGAAAGTGCCCATCGCCTGTGCCACTTTCACCGTGACAGGCAGAACAGTTATTCATGAACTCAGCGCGACCTTGGTCGATATTCATGGCCTGGGCAAACGCTGCGGATGCAACAGACGACATCAAAAAAACGCCTACAGAACACAGCCTCAATTGCTTCATGGAGCACCTCGATTCTTGATGGTGCTAGCCTGGCGCAGTCCGGCTCTTAGAGTTGTGTCTCAGATCAGTCTTCTCGCGATGACCGAGCACCCTCGATGAAAGCTCTGCTGAGGATCAAGCTGAAAGCAGGGGTATCTGTCAGCGAATCGAAATCGCGTCGTTGAGGGTTTGCCATAACTCTTGCGTGCGAGGCACCATGTCCTGGCGGAAGTACCACCAGAAGTAGCCTCCGATATAGCGCGGTTCGTCAATCTTTAAGCCATAGTAGCGGCGCACATACTCTGCCTTGCGATCAGCGTAAATCGTCCCCACCTCCCCGAATCCGATCCGTGAATTCGGAAACATCTGGGCAAGCCGAGCAAAGACCGCAGGCCAATCAGGTTGCAAATCATTGCAGTCATCTTCGTAGTAGCTCACGAGCACGTAATCAAGGCCCTGTTTCATCCGCTCAGGAACATTAGCCTGCGCCCACGTAAACATTTCATTGGCGGGTCTGGACCAGCAATCTTCGTTGTAATAGAGGGTCAGCGCAGCCACCCTGCCCTGCGCCTTAACGAGGTCAAAGGCTCCGCTCATTTTGGCGACTACATCAGCATTGTCACCCAACCACTCGCCGTTGATCTCGTTGCCCACCTCCCAGATATCAACGACATCGCCCAACGCTGCAAGGTATTGCTGGGTGCGCTGCAAGTATTCAGCCACGCTTACAGTTCTGACATAAAAGGAATCCAAAATCTCGCCCATGATGTAACTGACCTCGTGAATCGCGACAGCTGCATCGCGGTAGTAGGCGGGCAGGACGTTTTCATCAAAAACAATCCGAGTTGTCGGCTTGCTGGCCAGGGCTGACAGCGAGCCCACAATATCGGAAAGCCCACTGATGTCATCGACGGTTATTCCCCAAACGGCGGCAGCCTGACTTGGCACTGCAGGCGGTACAGGCGTCGGTTCGACGGGAGTGGGCTCGACCGGTGTCGGTTCAGTCGCGGTGGGCGGAGAAGTTGGAGTTGGACTTGGAGTTGGAGCCGGCGCGGGATTGGGCGTAGGCGTCGGCGTAGGCGTCGGCGTAGGCGTCGGCTCAGGTGACTGACTCGGTGTCGGGATAGGCGCTGACTCAACGGGTAGCGGTGCAGACTCAACAGCAGGCGTCGTCGACGCGCTGGATCCTGTCTGAGGCTGCTCCGACGCCACCGATCCCGGCGATGGTGGTGTAACGCCATCCGCGACTGAACCGGACTGGGTCTGATCAGACCCCGACTTTTCGACTGACCCGCGGTTGTTGCCCCCCCCACAGTCACTGACTGAGACTGCGACAAGAGTCAGCAGTATGAACAACAGCCACCAACGCACGCGTCGTACCAGGAACTGTGCCGTATGGGTGTTTTTCAGATCGGTATTTGACCTGAGCAGCGATGGTCTAGGCTCTTGTCGGCGACCTGCTTGAGTACCGGAATGCGTCATGGCAGCACCTCCACTCTAAGCATGAGGGCGCCGCAGCGGGCGCCTACACCCGCCAACACAAACTTTATTCGACTCGACGCTCCATTGGTCAGACCACGCGAAACCTGACCGGGGCAGGCTTTGTCCATGGTCGTAGCGAAACCTTGGCGATAGCGGGATCCTGACTTAGTGCAAGCCCTCACACCATAGGGCTGCCATGACCATTAACAACCGAGCAGGCGCACATGCATGACGCATCACAATGAAACCAAGGGTCTCAACGACAACGCTGTGCTGGCAGCGCGGACGCTACACGGATATAACGAGATTCCCCAGACATCCAAGCGCGGCGCGGTGCGCTTGATCGGCGAAGTGGTCCGCGAACCCATGTTTCTGCTTCTGCTGAGCGCCGCTGGAATTTATCTTCTGATCGGAAGCCTGGACGAAGGTCTGTTACTGGCCTGCTTCGCGTTGCTATCGATCGGACTGACCGTTTTCCAGGAACACCGCAGCGAGCGTGCGCTGCAGGCGCTGCGCGAACTGGCAACCCCGACCGTCCGGGTCATAAGAGCTGGCGCGATTAGGCGTATTCCCGCGCGCGAACTGGTTCCCGGCGACTGCATGTTTCTTGATGAGGGTGAGCGCGTGGCGGCCGATGCCATCGTCCGGCATGGCATCGGCATAACGGTTGACGAATCCCTGCTGACCGGCGAGTCGGTACCCGTCCGCAAGTGCAGCGCAGAAACACAACCCGATCGATCACGTTCATATCCCGGCGGCGACGACTCGCCCCTGGTCTATGCAGGTACGCTGATTTGCTCAGGTCATGGGCAAGCCGAAGTTCTGAGCGTTGGCGCAGCAACCGAAATGGGTCGTATCGGCAAAGCTATTGAT
>JBDLQY010000011.1:0-20444 GCA_039800325.1 Pseudomonadota bacterium
GGAACGTCTGTGGCGGTCTCTATCGGACTGTCGTTGGCTTTCAACAGCATCGACACCGATGTGTTGGCGCAGGCTGATGCCGCGCGGCTGACGACTCGTACGGGTGTGCTCGACATCAGCAGCAGTTCGCGTGGTTCTCAACTGGGTAGTTTTACGCTGGCTGAGGCTGGACAGCGCAGCATCACGCCAGCGAAGATTGACGCACTGGCCAACGCCGGTAAGAAAACCTCTCTGAATAGCACTGAGGGACAAAGCTGGGATTTTCTAGCCCCTGTCGATAGTCTGGTGTTTATTCAGACCGGCGAATCGGTACGCAAAACGGACGGCCGTATTTTCGAGTACACGGGGTCGCAGTCTCGCTTTGTCGACTTGCGAGAGGTGAATTTCCTGGGCGGCGGCAGCTGGAAAGAGCTGTCGACCGAGGCTCAGACGGTCAAGGCGGGCTACACCGTTGCGGTGAGTACCTTGCACACGGCTGGGGGACTACCGGGGCGGGTCTATCGATTTTTGGGCGCCGATGCCAACTACTCAACTGAGGAAGGGCGTCGCGTTGTCGCCCAGGGCGACATCATTCGCGTGGCCAGCAACCACGAAGACAGTGACCGCATCGGCAAGCTGTACAAATATCTGGGCTCCAGCACCTCGATCGATCTGAGCGATGCTGATTTCGACGACGAAGACTTATGGAAAGAGGTCGAGGTCGAAACCAAAATCGACCTCTGGAAAGAAAACTACGCCGACACTTCTCGCTGGCAGTTAGCCACCGACTATGCCGACGAGGCCGTTGGCAAGGCCCTGGTACAACTGCTGGTCGACAAGGGCGTCGAGTTACCCGAGACAGATGCCTTACGAGCCGATTACCTGTACCGCAGCTCTGATGGCCTGCAGTGGGACTACAACACAACGGATGGGACCAAGAAACTCAAAAAAGGCGACAAGGTTGGGATTGCGTCGGGCAAGCTTAAAGGCGCAGTCTTTGAGTACACCGCAAAGTCAAGCTGGGACACCGATTTATCCAAGCTTGATTTCACGGACACCAGCAAATGGAAGCAGATCGACCCTGAATACAAGCGACTGAGTCGAGGCGATACCGTACGCCTTGCCGACGATTATCGGTACGGCGGAGAGGGGGGTGTCACTTATCGATACCTGGGCAAGAACGGCGTTCGTCTTGATCTGACCCAGGCCAACTATGCCGACACTTCGGAGTGGGAGCGGGTCCGTCCGGGTCTGGACGTCTCGGTGCTCAATGCCGGTCAGCGTTGGATGGTCACGGATGCCTTGGGCAATGCCTTTGTGCTCGAGAGTATCGGCGGCACGATCAACGTCACGCGTGCCAATATCAGCGCGCTGTCGGTAGCGGCCTCAATGTCGGTGGGTATTGGTTCGACAGGCGTGGCGGTGTCGGGCGCAGGTGCTGTCGCGGTCAACAGTCTGGCCGGTGGCGTTGATGCCATTCTCAGCGACAGCACGGTTCAGGCCGCTGGTGATGTGAAGCTGGCTGCAAGTAGTACGTCGGCCATTGCGGCACGGGTGGCGGCGCTGTCGGCCGCGATTGCGGCCGGGACAACGGGTGTTGGTGCCTCGATCGGCGTATCGGTTGCGCGCAACCTGATCGGCCAGGAAGGCTTTGGCAAGGTTGGTGACAGTGCCATCGCAACGGTTCGCGCTCTGGTGGTCGACTCTGACATCACCGCAGCTGGTGCGCTGGATGTTCGGGCGACTACGGGACAGGCGATTGATGCGTTTGTAGTCGCCGGGTCAGCGGCTATCGCTGCCGGCGCAACCGGTGTGGCCGTCAGCGGCTCAGGGGTATGGGCCGAGAATCAGATCGGTATTCGGGTGATCTCGGGTGTCGATACCGATAGCGCTGTCGGTGTGCGTCCCAGTCGTATCGTGGTCGAAGACGTTGTCGTTCGGGCTGACGACATTTCGCTGATTAATGCATTTGCCGGTGCGGCAACGATTGCAGCGGCCTTTGGCCAGACCGGTGTGGCGGTGTCGATTGGTGTGTCGCTGGCGCGTAACGTCATTGACGGGGTCGTTCAGGCCGGTGTTCGCGGCGCCGAGCTCGATGCGCGCGACACCATCGAGGTACTGGCTACCTCGTCGTCGACTATCCGCGTAACCGCTGCTGCCGCATCGGTCGCGTTGGGCGCCGGCCAGTTGGGCCTGGGCGTCAGCGGTGCCGGTGCCAGCGCGCTGAACGTCATACTGGGTGATGCGTATGCCAAGGTGGACGACAGCCAGATTCGTGCAGGCTCTGATGTCACCATCAAAGCGCGTGCCGACAACCTGATCGATGCGTGGGTGGTCTCAGCATCAGTCGGTGTGGGTGTGGGTCAGGTTGGCGTCGGCGCGTCGGTCGGTGTGTCGGTCGCCCGCAACTACATCGGGTACGACCCGCAGGGCTACACCGGGCGCATCACGTATACCTCAGGTGTTGATAAGCCCAAGCGAATCATCAAGGGCGATGTCATTCGACTGGGGCCAGCCTCGGGCGGGCGTGCCAACGAAACCTATGAGTACATCGGTACGACTGAGCTGAAAGCCCAAGATGCCAACAAAGACGGCATCGACGAAGATCTGATTCTGACGCAGGACTATTCAGACACTAAAAAGTGGAAGCAGCTGGTTAATACGGCGGCTAACCGCATTGTTTCCTCGGTCGAGCGTTCCTCCATTGTGGCGCTACCCGCCACGCAGTCCACGCTGGACCTCAGTGTCGTTGCCATCACCGATCAGGCCATTAATTCGACCGTGTTCGCAGGCTCGGTGGCGGCGGCAGGTGGGCAGGTGGCTGCCGCGCTGTCGGGCGCAGGCGCCAGCGCGGTCAATCGCGTGGGCTCGCAGACGCAGGCCTATATTGCCCAGACGACTGGGGCAGGCATCGATGTGGATGGTGGCATTACCGTCGACGCCTCGGATGTGTCTTCTATCGACTCGTCGGTCTTTGCGGTATCGGTGGCTGCATCCTTCGGTATGTTCGGAGGCTCAGTGGCTATTGGTGTCTCTACTGCAACCAACGAAATCACCAGCTATGTCGGTGCGCTGATTGATCGCGCCCTGGTCAAGGCCGCCGGCGACATCACCGTACGCGCCACCGACGATGCCAGCATCGATACCGAATCAACGGCAGTCGCCTTTGCGCTGTCGATCAGTGTTGGGGTGGCATTTGCCGGCGGCGGTGCTAACGCCTTCAACACCATTAACACCAGCACCTATGCGGCGATTGATCGCAGTACGGCCGATAAGGTGGTGGGTAGCGATACCGGACTGAGTGTTGTCAACACTGGCAAGACGCTGACGGTGCTGGCTGACGGAAAGTCTGAAAGTAATGCCCAGGTTAAAGCGGCCGCCATGAGCTTTGGTCTGATTGCGGCGGCGGCGGCAGGCACGGTCACTGAGAACATCCTCACGCCCAAGGTGAAGGCCTTGTTGCGGGCCACTGAAGTGCCTGGGTCTCTTGAAACCACCCAGGTTGTGGTTGAGGCGCGTGGTTTGCAGAAGGCCATGGCCAAATCTGATGCTTTGGCGGTCAGTACCGGGGCATCGGTGGGTGTCTCATCGGCCACCACAGTTGATTCGGGCTCGATCATCGCTGAGTTGGGCGATGACGCCCGGGTGACCGCCTCAGTGTTGCGGGTACGGGCGCTGGGTCAAGATGAAACCTATCAGCGCGCAACGGCCTCCAGTGGTGGCCTCTTCGTCGGTATCGCCGGTGCCGACACCAGCCTGGCGATTACCGCGACGACCAAGGTCGTGGTCGGTGATCGTGGCGTGCATTCGGTGGGGCTGCTTGATCTGTCGTCGCAGCGCACCCAAAACTTCGATGCCACATCCAAGAATCTGGCCATCGGCTTGCTGGCGGGCAGTGGCGCAGCCATGAGTACTGTGCTGACGGGTACCGCCGATGTGCTGGTGGGCTCAAGCAAGGTGACTGCGGGCAACATCACCATCAAGGCTGATAACCAGGCGGACAAGAACCGCTATTCGGCCACCGAAGATACGCTGCGCTCGGGGTCGGCGGGTCTGGCCAGTGTCACCGCCATCAGCGCGAATACCGACATCGGCACGGCTGTCAATAAGTTTGGCGCCAACGTGGCGATTGGTCAGGGCGCTGAGCTGGTGGTTGAGGCGGCACCCGGTAAGACAGGCCTCTTCCGCATCGATACCTACGCCAATGCCAACGTGACCGACAAAGTCCGTGTAGATGGAGTGGGCGGTTTATCGGTCACGGTGGCTCAGGCTGATCAGCAGGCCATGATGCGGTCCACCATCAGTGTGGACGGCGCAAAGATTCGCAATCTAAGCGGTAATCTTGACTTTGCCACGCGCAGCGATGCTGATCTCACGTCGGCCGCCAATGTGCTGTCGGTTGCGTTCATCGCAGGGGCGTATGCCAGCGCTGATGCCGTGGTCGATGCCGACAACTCGATTCGACTGAAGAATGCCGATTTGCTGGGGAATGATGTCCGGCTGATGGCGGGTCAGGACAGGCTGCGCACGCCCAACATACTGTTGACCAAAGCGCAGGTGGATGCCACTTTGGTGGGCCTTGGCGGCGCCATTCCGCTGGGTAAGTCGCACATCACCGAGCGTAATGTGATCGATGTTGGTGGCACCAGCTCGGTCAAGGCCATCGGTAATGTTTCGCTGCTGGCGCAGCCCGGCCTGGGCAAAGGTGAGCGTGCGCAGGTTGACGGACTGGTGGTGGCACCTGCGCCTGTCGTGTTTAATCCGCGTGAAGACGTTAACGACGACAGTATCAACACAGTCACCGTGGGTGATAACGCCCGGGTTGAGGCAGGTGTTAACTACCGTACCCTGGTTCAACTGCTGCCCTATGTGGTCAACGGGCAGGAGAAACTCTCGGCCAGCCGTATCGGCAAAGATCTGACAACCGATGAGAAGACGGCGCTGAAGCTGGATGCTGACCAGCAGTACCACTACGCGGCGCTCGATCTCGAAGACGTTGAGCTCTCGGTAGCAGCCGGTTCAATCGTTGAGCTGGTGGCTGGCAACTTCAAAGCGGGCGTTGGCGGTCAGGCCTATGTGTTCAGGCCGGGCGCCGGCATCACCGAAGACAGCTTCGTTCTTGAGGCTGAGGACTACACCGATACCAAGCGTTGGCAGCCTCTTGTGCCGACCCACACGCCCAGCGCCGACAGCACGTCGCTGGCGGTGAAGTCGGGTGACACGGTTCGTACCTCCAGCGGGCGTTGGTATGTGCGTCTTGGTGAGGCCACCACTATCAATCCCTCGACGGAAACCTATGCTGACCAGCAGGCCTGGAAAGCCATGGAGGTTACCCGTAGCGACAAGGGAGCGGTCTTCGCCAAAGAGCTCAGCGACGACTTTTATCTGGTCAAGCCCAAAGACCTGGCCCTGCCCAAGCTCAGCTATGCCAATCTGGCCAACAATCTGTTTGAAGATCGCGCCAAGATTCTGGGCTGGATGGAAAGCCATGCGGGCAATGCTGAGGCGATCGCTCGCTACCAGGCGCTCCTCAACAAGATCGATGAGCAGTTAAAGAAGCTGGGTCTGACCGACACGTCAGCACCTGCCGGTACGGTGGTGGCGCGCGACAAGCTTGACCTTCTGTTTTTGCGTATGCCCACCATTCAGGCTGCGCCTGGACTGATTCATGTGTTGGCCGACGCCAGTTCTAAGGCTGGACTGGCGGCGGGCTCTGCGGCCAAGCGGCTGGTCGCGCATGGTGACGCCAGCATCACGGTGGTCAACAACACGCCCTTTGGCATGGAGATCACCGATGTCAGCATTCGCTCGTCTGCGATTACAGAGCGTGTTGATGGCAAGCGCGTGGTGCTGGACCCGGGCGCGGTCTGGTTTAACGGGCTGTCGGTCAGCGGTACTCCGTCGTCCGCGGGCAGCGTCATCGACATCATGCAGGACGCCTATCCGGCGTCGTTCTACACGACGCTTGCGGGCTTCAATGTGCCCGATGCGCCACAAGATATTTACGTGCGTGGCCGAATCGTCAATGAGGCAGGTACGCTCAAGCTGACCAACCAGGACGGCAGCATCGATGTCACGGGCGAATTGCGTGCGGCTTCGGTCGACCTGGCGGCTTCAGGCGACTTCAATCTGTCGACGGCCGACTGGTATCACACCAATCGCGATCCTAGGCAGTATGTGGGCTTTAATAAAACCTTCGGTCAGAAGGTCTACAACGCGGCGGGCGATCTCAAGACCCTCAACTATGACTATGGTGATCCAGCGCTGACTGGCTTACAGACGGCGATTGCCGAGAACAAGTCCCGTGTCTTCTCGATGGGCGCGCTCAACATCAATGCGCGCTATCTCAATATCAATGGCCTGGTTCAAAGCGGCGTTGACAACATTGAGCTGACCATCTCGCCCGACTTCAAACCCACAGGCTCGGTCAATTTCACTGACACTCTGGGCAAGCTGCAGCCCGGCATCAGCATGGGGGCGGCAGGCTTTGGTACCGTCGACGGCGCCTTCGATCACATCAACGGCAAGATCGTTGTTGAGCCCATCAAGCCCGAGGCTGGGCGCATCAATATCACTGGAACCATCGTCAGCACGGGTAATGGGGTTCTGCGCGCGGCCAGCGGCTATGCCTCGGTCAAGATCGATAACCAGACCGATTACGCCCTCGAGCTGGGCAAGATCGACGTTTCTGAAAATCGCATCGGCCGTATTGTCGTCACCGACAGTGCGACCCTGGTGCAGCAGGAATACGAATATAAGGACGGCCAGGTCAGCATCATCCGGCGCGAGGGAACGCTGGTGCCCGCCTCGGCTGGACGGCCCAGCTCGATCAAGTATGAGCAAAAGGGCGCAACCGTGGTGCAGCCCGCGGTGGATGCCCTCAGCTACCAACCTGAGGCCGGTCGGGTGTACGTCTGGACTGAGGGCCAGGCTAAGACCAGCACCCTGCTCGAAATCTACGAGCAGAAAAGCTTCAACCTGTTGGGTTTTGACTGGGACGCGCTGGCGGCTGATGACCAGGCCACCTTTGCAGAGACACGATTTACCGATGGTACGCCGCTGCTCGAATCTGAGCTGGTGCTTAAGCGCAGCGAGGTGCCGGGGCTTGAAGCGGATGATCAGCTGTTTGTGCAGTTCCTGACCAAGCGCAATACCTCGATGGATATGGTCAAGGACAAGACCGAGGTTCGCGATGTCCTGACCAACAAGCTGTATCAGTGGGTTGGCGAAAATGGGAAAGCACAGTTTCCGATCACCGATTTCAGCGATACCGCCAAATGGAAGTTGCTCGAGACGCTGAGCGGTGGAAAGCGCATTCTGAATTTTGCGAGTTTTTACGCAAATCCGTCAGATTCGTCGGCGTGGACGTATCGATACGAGGCCACTCAATCCAGTCCCTGGAAGCGTGCTGACGGGCAGACCTGGCTGGCCAAGAAAATCAATGATCGCTTCGACAGTGATTTCGAGAATCAGGAAATTACCGTTGACGGACCCAAGACCACAGGGGGAGGCTGGCTGCGCGAAAAGACGGTAACCACCAAGACCACCACCGTCACGGGTCTCAAGGACTTCTACACCTACGCGCTGAAAGCAGATAACCCCATCAAGGTCGAGACGGCTATTGGTGCGGCTGCTCCGACGATCGTCATCAAGACGGTGGGCAAGCTGCTGCTGACGGGCGACGTTAACTTTGGCGAGAACACGCCGCTTGCAGAGGCTGCTGATACCGCCCCCGAACCCTTCAAGCCGATTGCACTGTCAGCCGATGCGCTGACGATTTCGGGCGATGTCGAGTTCGCCGGCGCAGTGCCTGATATCAAGGCCAAGGGCGATATCACCCTGACGGTGAAAGACCCGCGTGGCCGCCTCAATGTACAGGCCACCGGCAACATCACTGTCAACCAGGTGCTTGGTAAGAACACCAACGTGCTGAAAATCGGGCAGGTGGTTTCGGGCGTTTGGGCTACGGGTCTCAACGACCAACCGGGCGAGCTTCAGTCGGCGGGTAATGTCACGATTCGCGCACTCAATGGCATCAGCGCAGCCTTGAATTCGTCGCGCATCTTTGGCGAATCGGTACAGCTGGATGGTGGTGCCGGATCCATTTTTGCAAGGGTCGACAGCAATGCCATGAACCAGGGCGGACTCACCGCTCGAGCCCAGGGAACAGTCGATATCACCGAGACCGCAGGCGATATGCGGCTGGTGAAGCCAACCGCCTGGAAAGATGATCCCGTATCGGTGCGCTCGAGCACCAGCGATGTCCGTCTTGAGGCCACCCACGGACGCATTCTTGACGGTGTGCGCGAGGGTAGTAGCGCAACGGGCGCAGCCCTGACACAGCATCTGGCTGCTGCAGGTTTTTCGGACACCCAGCTCAAGCGCGCGGGGCTGCCCACGGGCGAGGCCCTCACAACGCTGGCCAAGTATCCGATTGCGCCTCAGGTGGTTCGAGCCATCTATCCGCATGACCCGGTGGTTAATGCGCCGATAACGGCTGAGCAGCTCAATATTCAGGGCGTCAATATTACGCTCAAGTCGCACACCGCCGCAGGCGGCGTGGGCACTTCGACCGATCGAATCGTCATCGATAACCCTGGGCGCTTTTCGTCCCTGTTTGAAGCCGACCTCAAGGCGCTGTCGCTGGCCTCTGCGCGCGATGTTGCCTCGGTTGAGTATCAGCGCTATCAGTGGGTTGGGCCTGAAGACACGCTTGATCTTGCGTTTGATGGTCTGTTCTTTGGCGATAACTGGCGCAAGGTAGAGCCTGGCGAAATAGCGCCGCAGGGCAGTGCGGTGCTGGCTTCCACCGACGGCATTACCACGGTCAAGACGGGCCAGTGGGTTGAAAATCGTCGTGAAGTACGTCGGGTTACGCTGCAGGTCTTTGACGATGTCAATCTGGCGGCCAGCGGCGTCATTGCCATCAAGAGTTCTGGCGATGTCATCGTTCAGGTGCAGGGCGATCTGCGCATTCGCGATGAAGTCGACATGCTCACCCGCGGCATCGAGGCCGGTGCTCGCATGCGACTTGAGGCGACGGGTTCTATTCTCACCAATCACTCAGGCAACGACCCTATCTTGCGCAGCGCGGGCGACATGGTGCTCATTGCCCAGGGTAAGGCGGGTTCGACCGGTGGCGTCATCCGCAGTAATGCGGGTGCGCTCAAGGTCGAGGTTGGGGCCTATGGCTATGACCAGCCGGGTAATGATCCCTGGCTGCCAGGTACGATCAAGGCCAGTGCGGCTGGCGCTATCGATATTGTCGAGCTGAGTGATGACATGCTGCTGGCGGGTATCGGCTCAACCAGCGGTCATGTCACGCTGCAGGCCTGGGCTGGCAGCATCTATGGCTCTGCCCGCGCCTTCGATCGTGGCGTGATTCATGTGTCGGGTGATCATCTCAAGCTGATCGCAGGCAATACGGTCGATGCAGAGCAGGCGCCGGGTCTGCGCAACGTGGGCACCTTGCTGTCAGCCCTGGCCATTGACGCCAACTCGCTTGAGGTGAAGACGCATGCGGCCGTGCGTTCGGTCATCGCGGTCGACGACGCAGACAGTCTCAGCATTAAAGGCGACGGGTTACGCGCTGACCGGGGCGGGCAGTTCCTGGTTCGGGCGGCCGATGATCTCGCCATTGATACCCGTCTGCGGGTGGCCGCTGACACGGGTGGAGCGGTTCTGCTCGAGGCAATCTCAGGCACGCTGACCGTCAGTGAATTTATCGATGTTGGTGAGGGCGTGCTGTCGCTGCTGGCGGGCGATGATGTGGTGTTTGGCGCGGCCTCCAAGGTGCTCAACCCCAAAGGGCGCATCGATATCGAATCTCGCACTGGCAGCGTTCGGCAGTTGGCAGGTTCGTTGATCAGTTCAAGAGGCGCTCAGGATGCGGGTGGCAATGTCCGCATCGCAGCCGCCGACGATATTGCGGTAGCCAGCGTGGATGCGGGCCTCGCAACCGTCGCGCTCAGTACGGTCAGCGGTCGTGTGCTTGATGCTGATACTGCCGATGCAGACGATACTGATCTGACCGCATCTGCCCTCATCATCGATTCAGCCAGTAGCGCGGGTTTAACCGGAAGGCGTCAGGCTCCCATCGAAGTGGCGGTGACCACGCTAGCTGCCAAAACCCTGGGCGATCTGTCTTTGGTGGCAAGCACTGCCCTCAGCCTGGGTTCGGTGTCCGGCGAATTTTCTCGTGTTGAGGCTATTACTGTCGATGACTCGGGCTTTGTCACCGCCGGAGGCACGGTCGAGAACAACACGCTTGCTCTGCAGGGTGTCAGCGCCGGTGCCGCTGCAAAGGCGGCTTCGGTCTCGTTGCGTACCAGCGCTGGTGCGCTCACCGTTGCCAAGAACGTGGCGGTGATGGGTGGCAATCTGTACCTGGGCGGCGCGGGCGGCGTTGTTGTGGGCGCCGACGCTTTGATCAGCACGAATGGGGGTGATATCGCCCTGGCGGGAAGCGGCGCCAGTTCGATGGCTGCAGGCAGTCGCGTGGCCAGCGCCGGCGGTGATGTGGTTTTTGACGTGGTTGGCGCTGCCATCACCATGGCCGCCAATGCTCGAGTCGTCACCGAGGGCGGTTCTGTCCGCTTAAGCGCTGTGGGTATCAGCCTGGGGCAGGTCGATGCGAATCCAGCCACTGGCAGCAGCAACCCTGCCGGCAGCCTGATCGTCGACGCGGGCGGTGGTGCAGTCACCAGCGCGCTTGCCTCTGATAGTACCGAGTGGAATCTCGCGGGCGCTGACCTGGTATTGGTAGGCGCAGCTGGTATTGGTGGTACGAGTGACACCACGCGTATTCGCACAGCTGTCAGTCGTTTGTCGGCGCAGGCGGGTGATTCGAATGGCGCGGGTGATATCCGTATTCTTGAAAAAGATACACTCGAGATCGCACCCCTCAGTGCACTCACGATCTCTGCTGCTCGCGAAACAGCGGTGGCCGCCATCGACAGCTTCGCTGCTCGTTCGGGTTTGCGCACGGGGTCTGGCGGGGCGATTTCGCTGACGACGCTTGCGGGCTCTATTGCCATCAGCGGCGATGCGCTGCTGGATCAAGGCGTGGCCGTACGCGCGGGAACCGGTGGACTTATCCTGATCGCCGGCGGCAGCAGCAGCGATGTGACGATTCAAGGTTCGACCCTGGCCACCATCGATGTGGCCGGCGGCGCTGCGTGGACCAGCTCGGGCACCTTGCGCATCGAAGCCGGGCGCAGCGTGCTCATGGACGCAGGCAGCGCCCTGGTCAGCGGTAATTCCGCCATCACGCTACAGGCGGCGGGCACGATTCGACTCGGTCGTGTGCATGCGATGGTGTTTATCGACGAATTCGCAGAGCGCGGCGTATCGGGCGCAGGTGCCGCACCCGGGGCTGTCAACATCAGCGCGGGCGGGGCCATCACCCTTGCCTCGCAGCTCAACCTGCAGGGCGGGCCAGCACTGGCGGGTGGACGTCTCAGTCTGACGGCGGGTCTGGGTATTGCCGCGATGACTGTGGCGGCGCAGGAGCTGCTGGCGTCTGCAGGTACTGGCAGCATTGACCTTCTTGATCTCGATTCACTGGGCAGCGCTAACAACGGTGTGTCACTGACCGATGTGTCTGCCAGTGCGGGTGGGGTAGCGGTGCGCAGCACAGGCCCGATGACGGTGGCCCAGGTGAGAGCTGCTGCGGATGCGTCGGTGGTGCTCGAGAGTGGGGATGCACTCACGTTGTCGGGAAATGACGCGGTCGCCGCGCTGTCGGGCTCACTGGGTGAACTGACGGTGATTGCGGCAGGGGCCCTGACCAGTACCCGGCTGTTCACCGGCTCACGGCGCACTGAGTTGCGCTCAGACTCGTCCCTGTCGTTCGATCGCGGCACGGCTACTCTGGGTACCGGTGAACTGGTGATTCGCAGCGGCGGTTCCATCAGCCTTACAGCTGACCTTCCCGCAGCTCAGGTACTTGACCTGCGAGCCAGCGATGCCCTGACCCTTATCCGTAAAGGCAGCAGCGCCACCACGGCACTTGATTTGGGTGCGGCCTCCTGGACGCTGGGGGCACCTTCTTCAGGCGATCGCCTCACACGATTCAGGCTTGAAACGGCGGCTGACCTCACGGTAAGTGCGCCGGCAAATCTGCCTCAGGCTGATGAACTGATTTTGAAAGCGGGCGGCAACCTGACCGTTGACCGCGGCAACTTGGCGCTTCGAATTGCGGGCGGTCAGCTGGTAGCGGGCGATGGTGTCAGTGCCGGTGGCCGTACCGTGACACTGCGTGCAGCTGAGGGGCTTGCGCTGGGCTCTGCCGAAATTACGGCGGCGTCGGGTACGGTCAATTTCGAAACTGGCGTAGCGGGTGCGCTGACGGTAGCCGGTACGGGACTGGTAACGGCCACCACCATCGACGCCAAGGCTGGCATCGATCTGCGCCTACGCACTGATGCCGATTCAATCAGCGCGACCCTCTCGGCAGCGTCAGGCTCGCTTGGCACCGGCTCGATCCGTATCGATGACATAGGCTCAGTGCAGATTACACGCGCCGGGGCAGCGGGCGATTCGCCGTCGGCTGCGCCGGGCGATATGCGTCTGTCGGCGCGCGACAATCTACAGATTGCGTCCGCACTGGCGGGTGCTGCGCTCGTGGTGTCTGCGGGTGGCACCCTCACCGTTACCGATGCGGCCTCGGGCACTGATTTATCGCTGGATGCAGGCGGTGAGTTCATTCGTGTCGGACAGGTACGGGCCGGCAAAGACCTTTATCTGTCGCTGTCGGCGCCTATCGGCTCGGCTTTCGATCCGGTGATTACCGAATTGACGGGCGGGGCGGCTGATGTGGCAGCTGATCTGGTGGCGGGCACCAGCGGCACAGGCGGCAAGCTGCACTTCTTCCGCACCACCACGGCCGACGGTACGGCTTCCAATAACGGACGGCTGCATGCGCCGGGGGCTCTGTTGTCGGGCACCAGCTCACTGCCGGCCGTTCCCGCCCTGTCGCAAGCCGGTAACGCCACCGCCGGATCCGCCTATCAGCCAACGGTCTGGACGATTCGCATCGATCCGCCTGTCGGGCTTAATACCGAGCTTGACGTCAGTATCAAGCTCAGTTTCGGATCTGTGTCGACCTCGGTGGAAGCTCGCATCGACTTCAACGGACTGAATCAGGCTGCTATCGCTGAGAAGTTCGCGCAAGTGCTGCGCTCGGCCAACCTGAGTGGACTTGCATCGGTGAGCGCAAGCGGCAATTTCGTGACCCTGGTCGCATCACGTAATGAGCCCAACTCATTCACTGTCGATAGCATCAGCGCGGCGCCCATTGGCCCAGCCTGGCTCAACACCACCGGAGCCGATGCACTTGAGCTCGATCTGTTCAAGGGTGCCGACACCTCGAACGGCACGGTTGTCGCGACCGGAGCTAACGGTAACGTGGCATCGGCTGTACCAGGTGCGGTTGCAGGCAGTGGTCTGACCTATGGATTTACGCCCAGCCTTCGCGTGCCACAGTTCTTTGAGGTTTTTGCAGGCTACGCGAACGATCTGGTCTTTCCCAGCTACGTGCTGACGCCCAGTGGCGAATCGGTGACGCTCACGCTGACTGTCGCACGCGGTACGCTCAGCGGGCTCGGTACGGCGGACGTAACGGCCTCCTCGCCCGGTACCAGCCTCACCTTGTCGGGTACGGCAGACGCACTCAATACCTATCTGAGTACGGCGGGCCGTCTGCGCTTTGCGGGCGTCGAGGTCGATCAGACATTGACCATCGAGGCTGCAACGTCCGCAGGCACAGCGACCACCAGGCTAGCCCTCAAGACCCTGGGTGCGACAGGACTGTCCACCACGCCGCTGCTACGCATGCCAAACGAGCAGGCGATTATTGTGGGCGAAGCATCGAATCTGCTGTTTGGTGGGTCGACCATCACGGTGGCCAGTGATATCAACGCGGGGAGTGCAAGCTTCACACTTGAGGCGCTCTCGGGCGCCTTCGCAGCCAGTAGTGCCAGCACTGCGGCGGGCGCAGTGACGGCCACTCTCACGAATAGCGATCGACGACTGGTGCTCGCCGGCGGCGTCGCTGCCCTTAACGCTTACCTGTCGACGGTCGGTGCTATTCGGTTTACGGCTGCGGCGGCCACCACCAGCGTCAGCGCCACGCTGTCGCTGGCCAGCGGTCAGCGTGAAGCGTCGACCAGTTTCCAGCTGAAAGAGCATGTCGCCGTAGAAGGCAGCCAGCGTGTACCGCTGCAGGTCACGGTACCGCAGAAATATCTCATTCGTACCAATGAGCAGATAGACTTGCGGGTTCCCACAGCGCTCGTCACCGCCTCGGCAGCGCCAGCCGTCAGGGTTCAATTCAGCGTCGATATCGGTACTTTCTCGCTGACGCCTCAGGCCAGCATCGCGACGCTGGCCGCTTTCAACGTGGCGCTCGATGGTAAGAGTGTCGAACTGGTGGGCAGTACCTCGGCGATCAATGCCTGGCTGTCGGCCAGCGGGCATCTTCGCTTTCAGGCGGGTGCGGCCCACGGTGTATTGACGATCAACGTCACTGAGTTGTCGGCCCTGCCAACGGGTGATGATCCTGTCCTCGCGACGGGCGTGACGGTCAAGGCCGAGCTCGCGGTTGAAATTACAGACCTGGGCGTCACGGTAACGCAGGTCTCGTCTGAGCCGCTTTCGACACCTGCTTCTATGGCTCTGGCAGCTGGTGCCACAGCCGCGCTGAACTTTCCGATGTTTGGTGGGCTCACCCTCGAGCGCTGGAGTGGCAGTTTTGGCTCGATCAGCGCTGGCACGGGTTTGTTCAGCAGTTCTGCGCAAACCCTCAGCAGCCTCGAGAATCCCGCACTCAATCTGTCGGCACCCGTCTACAGCAGCCGAGTCGGACAGAGCAGTATTGCGCCTTTCAGCGCGGGCGATGATGGTGACGCCGAAACGTTCCAGCGACTGCGCGGCTACCTGACGGTGCCTGCCACGGGCAACTATAAGCTGCGCCTGCTGAGCAATGGCGCTGCAGCGGTCTATTGGCAGGACACGGGCGGTTCGGCACAGCCGGCCCTTGCTGTCAGTCACGTGTTCAGCACCCCCAGCGGTCAGGCGGCCGAGTCAGCCGCGCTGGCCCTTTCTGCGGGGCAGCGGCTGTTGATTGACATTCGCCATTTTGATGCAGCGGTCACCCAGGGGGCGGGTCGCGGTCTGCAACTGGGCTGGGAGCGACCCGACGGCGTCATTGAGGCCGTCATACCGGTCAACCATCTGCGACCGTTCACCGAAGCGAGCGACACGGTGACGGTCATGGTCGAGGTGCCACCTGGGCACGCACTGACGGCGGGCGTACCTGCCAGCAACGCGGTTTCGGTTACCCGGGCATCACTGGCCCACGTGCAGACGGCACAGCTTAGTCTTTCGGGTGTCTCGAATGTGGGCGGCTGGGTCATGCTGGCTCGTCCAGGCGGCGTGACGCCCCTGATCGGTGGCCTGGATGGTAATGCCATTGCGACCCTCGAACTGGCTGCGCCTAGCGGCGGAGCGCTGAGCATCAGCTCAAGTGTGCTGACCGCTTTGTCGCTTACCAGCTTCCTCAATGACGGTGTGCGAAGCATCTATGGAACGGTGGCCAACCTTAACGCCCTGGCAGCCTTGCCGACTGCGCTCTCTTACGTAGGTCCATCGGGCTCGCTGGGTCTTAAGCTTTATGCGGGCGCAGGTGATTCTGTACCGGTGCAGGTTGCAGAGTCTGACCTGGCGCTTACAGCGTTCAATGTGGGTGCCAGCGCACCGGTTCATCAAAGCCTGGCCAGTCTCGGAAATATTCGCAAAGCGCTCACTGTGGTGCAGACGCAATATCAACCACTGGCGCTGGGTCCCGTTGTTCAGGCAGATGCGGGTCAGACGGTTGCCCTGAAGATCAAGCTCAACGGTGACGCAAGTCTGCCTTCGAATTCAGACCTCAGTTGGGCATCTGCAAACATCACGGGGCTCACATCGGTTACGGCTGGAAACGGGGCAGAACTCACGCTGACGGGTACTCCCGCCGCCATCAACGACTATCTGTCCGACCTGGGCTCGGTGCATGTTCGCATGGCCGATAGTTCGGTCAGTGCGTGGGTCGAGTTCGAACTCAAGCGGGTACTTGGCAGTGCTTCGACACCTGCGGGTACGGGTGCGTCCACGTTCGTGGCGCGAGGTCGTACCGACCTGACGGTCTCGCAAAACGCACCGACGTTGGACTTTATTACGAACTCGTTCGACGGAGCCGGGCTCGATCTGCAACAGCCGAGATTCGTCATCGGTTCTGATTTCAGCGGTGCTGGCGTCATCGGTAGTGCTTCGCTCAAGCTGCCTGATCAAGTGCTGTGGACAGCCAGGACCATGGCGGGTACGGGTGTGCCGCTGACCTTGGCCGCTGATGCATTCAGCACCGTATCGGGTGAGGCGCGAATTAGAATCCGCGCCCTGGCGGAAAGCGGGGGCTCGTTCTCTACCGCACAGCTCAACGTCGTGCTGGCGGGATCGCCCTCTAGTGGTGGCTCGGTTATCGTGTACAACACGTCAGGCACTGCGTTCCTGAGCGGTAAGGTCACAGACCTTCTGGATCTCTTCTCGCGGGGGCTCGTTCGTGTTGAGTCGCCCAATGCGGCCGCCGCCGGCAGCGCACCGGCTGCGGTTGAAGTGGCCCTGGTGGATTACCAGACCTTCGATTCGCAATGGGTCGCGTCTATCAACTTCGATCGGCATGCGGTTGTCGGCGTCGTGAGTGTTGTGGCACAGGCGGCCACGACGGGTACGGTTGACGGGGCAAGCAGCCGCGTGACCCTTTCTGGTACCCGGGCCGACATCGATGCCTATCTGCTAACGCCCGGCAAGCTGACGGTTAAGGCACCTGCGGCGGGATCAGGTCAGGGCGCTGTTGTGAAGGTGTCGCTCTCAGACACGCAGACCGGCACATCCTCGATATCCAACATCGCCCTGAGCGCATCGCCTGTGCATGCGCTGGTCAATCATTTTGATCTGCCGCATGTGCTACCTATCATTGCGGGTACCAGCAGCGCCATCCGTTTCGCACCCGCCACCTTTGGCGAGGGGAATGCCGCGGTGTCGGTCACAATTTCGCTGGCGAGTGACGCTGCGTCAGCAGGGTATGTGGGGCAATTAACCAAGGGCAGTCTGACGACAACGGGCGTGGTGGTAACGCCCAGTAGCGGCTCCGCCAGTTCGTTCAAGTTTGAGGGTACGGCTAGTGCAGTAAGTCAGCATTTGGCCAGTGCTAATGCGCTCAGTTTCACTGGGCCAGCCGGCACCCTGCTCAGCGTCAGTATTGCGCAGGGCACCTCGGTGGCCCAGCAGCATGTGCTGGTGCTGTCGTCTCATGCAAGGGGTGACGCGCTGCGCGCGCCTGTTATGAGCGTGCCCAGTCAACATCCGATGGTGCCGGGAGTATGGAACACCCTGTCAATGTCCGATGCCAACTTCGTGCTTACAGGGGTGTCGGCGACCGATAACGTCACGCTCAAAATCAGCGGTCCAGGCTTGTCGCGCACGCCTTCAAGCGTCAATGGCCAGGCGGAGGCCAGCTTCACGGGGACGCCCGCGCAGGTGCTGTCGGCGTTGCGTTCAAGCCTGCAGTACCAGCCGGCAGGCAATTCCGACACGGTGCAGATCAGCCTGACGAGTTTGACCGGTACCGCGACGGCAAGCCTTAGGGTTGTAACGCCTCAGACCACGGTCACGGCAAGTCCGCTGGCGCTTCGCACGCCGTGGAGCGTGCTTCGCTCCCCTTCAACCGATGCCCTCCCCATGAGTGGTGCGGTGCTGGTAGCGCCCAGTGGGTGGGACAGCAGTCGTGAAATCGTCCTTGAACTTACGGCATCCGATCGGACGCGTTATGCACGCGGTACGGTAGATGAGCTCAATGCCTGGCTGGCCTCTGACAATGCCTGGACGACGACCGACGGCTTGCTGATGGCATCAGGAGATGCTTCAGCAGGCATCGGGTTACGGATTTTTGAGTCGGGATACGAAATATCCGACGACTTCACCGTGTCAGCTGATTTCGGCCAGGCACTTGTACCTGCCGGCAGTCTCTACATGCCCACGTCGCAGATCATCGCGCCCGGCGTTGAGACGCTGGTCAATCTTGGCGATAACCTGGTCTTTAAAGACGTTGCCACACGCGAAATCTTTTACGGCCTGCCGGGCAGCAAAATTTCTGATCTGACGGGTCTGGCGACTTATCGCAATGGTCAGCCTGATGTCGTCGATCTGGTCAGCACCCTGAATCGCTCGGGTACCACTGGGGCAACGCAGTCGGGAACCTTTGGCGAGCGCATCACAGGCTATTTTTCGAACGGAGTTTCAAGCAATTTCGCCTTCTGGTTCCGGTCCAATGAGGCGGCTGAGCTTTGGGTTGAAGTACCCCAAACCAATGGGCGTGAATTTATTCGGGTCGCGTCGACCGAAGCGGGCTCTGCGTCGGCCTGGACAGCTCCGTCAGAGGGCGGCGTCTTCAACCTGAGTAACGACTTGGGGTCGCCGCTAAGGTTCATGTTGCTGCGCACGGTATCGCAGGGTGCGGCCAGCAACTCGCAACTCAGCTATACCAACGACTCGCACTTCATCCCGCCCAACACACAGGCCGACCCTACCGCCACCACTCGCTTCCTGAGCATGCTCGACAGCCGTTCGGGGCTTCGTTTGGGGCTATTGCCCGATTTTGTGCCCGAAATTCTCACGGTCACGCTCTCGGTGACGGGTGGCACGCTCAAGCTCGCCGACCCTGCGGATGGCTCGAGCATTCGTATCGATGGCGCTACGTCTTTGGCTGCAAGCCGAACCAATGCGGCTGTTGCAGCGACCAGCAAAACAGTGACCGGCAGCGTCATTGCGCTCACCCAGTATTTCAAGAATGACAAAGCGGTTCTGTTCACCAGCAATAACAATCTCATTACCGGTAACGCCGGCACCCTCACGGTCACCCTGCAGGGGCTTGCGTCCAATTCGCCTGAGCCGGTATCGGTGCAGTCAATCCTGTTGAGCAACCGCGGCAGCGCTTACACGGCCCTTCCCACGATCACGCTCTCGGCGCCAGGGGCGGGCGGCACACAGGCCACAGCCGCAGCGGTTGGGACAGTGTTATCGGCCAGTGTCGTAACCGGGCAGACTGGCTCGGGCTACAACGTGGGCGATCGTTTCCTGATTGAAAACTTCCCGGGCCAGAACGGCGACGCGGCCAAGCGCGTGGGTAATGGTGACTCGCGCGATGCCACGCTTCGTGTGGGCTCGCTGCAGTTCAAGTCAGTGACGGTTGCTTCGGGCGGAAGTGGCTACAGCGTCGGTGATGAGGTGACGGTCAGGGCGCTAGCAACCGGTGGCACAAACACGAGTGCGCCTGGGGGCGCACTGGCACTGCCGGATGGCTATGTCATCGACAATGGTTATCTGCGTTTTGACAACACGCCCTTCGGAACCGGCTTGTTGAGTTATGGGTTTTTTGGAGATGACAACGCTGCCGCAACAGGCTTAGCACGCAACAACTTGCTGAGTTCTTCAACGGGGTTTCTGCAGCAGTCCACGGTTGATCTGCAGGATATGAGCCTTGGAAATCGCGGACGCGGCACTCAGATGGTTGCAGGCTGGATCGTTGCCCCCGGCAGCGGCACCAGCAACTATCAATTTGCTGTTGACGGCGATGATCAGGCGACGCTACGTATCCGAACAGTCAGCGGAGAGACTCTGTCTTCAGAGTCAACGGCCATCGCCAGCGATCAAAGTACGCAGTCCATATCGCAAGGGAACAACGCGGTCGTTTCCCTCGTGGGCGGCCAGGCTTACTACTTCGAGTTTGAGCATAAGGAATATCGCGAGCAGACTGACTGGTTCGGTTTTGCATTTGATAACAATCAAATGGCCCGCGTCAGAGTTAACGGTGGAGGGTTAAATAATCAAACCTTGCCGACAAGCTGGATCATCCCCGCAGAAATTCCGTCCTCGCTCACCGTGACGCTGACTTCGACTTCGGGTAAGTTCACGGCGGGCTCCACAAGTGACGTCAGCGTTGCCTACGTCGGCTCTGAATTAAACCCCCAGGGCAAGGTGACGTTTACCGGCTCGGCATTTGCGCTGAATCGTTATTTCGCCCAGTCGCAGGTCGTTGTTGACCCGAACGCGACACCCCCCACGACCCAGCCTGGGAACGTGAAGTACGACGGCCCAGTGGCCCCGATTAATGTTCGGATCGCTGGGGGGGCTGGTGTTACGGGGATCGATTCAGGCACGAATACGTGGTTGAGACCGCAAAAAACTGCCACCTTCCGCGTCACCTCGGTGGGTGCTAACGGTGTGGTCACCGGATTGGAAATCGTGGACGGCGGGCGGTTTGCACAGAACCCGGCAACGCTGACCAACGTGACCGTAGCAGGTGGCGCCGGCACCGGTCTTAAACTCAATCTCAGCGCCAGTGTCGGCGATCTAGAGGTTGAGCAGGGAGG
>JBDLQY010000012.1:0-12111 GCA_039800325.1 Pseudomonadota bacterium
GCCCTGCGCGAGACCTATTGCGGCTCAATCGGTGCTGAGTTCATGCACATGACCGATCCGGCGCAGAAGCGCTGGATCCAAGAGCGCCTTGAGTCTACCCGTGCGCGGCCTAGCTTCAGCCTCGACAAGAAAAAGCGCATTCTCGAACGGCTTACCGCGGCCGAAGGACTTGAGCGTTATCTGCATACCAAGTATGTGGGGCAGAAGCGCTTTTCGCTGGAGGGCGGCGAAAGCTTCATTGCCGCCATGGACGAGGTGGTTCAGCGCGCCGGCGAGTCAGGCATTCAGGAGATCGTGATCGGCATGGCGCATCGGGGCCGTCTCAATGTGCTGGTGAACACGCTTGGCAAGATGCCTAGTGAATTGTTTGCTGAATTCGAAGGTCATCATGCGGATGATCTACCCTCGGGTGACGTCAAATATCACAACGGGTTCTCCAGTGATATTTCGACGCCCGGAGGCCCGGTGCATTTGTCGCTGGCGTTCAATCCCTCGCATCTGGAAATCGTTAACCCCGTTGTGGCGGGTTCTGCCAAGGCACGGATGGTGCGCCGTGGCGACCGTAACGGCGATGAGGTGCTCCCGGTTGTGGTTCATGGCGATGCAGCCTTCGCAGGGCAGGGCGTGGTCATGGAGACGCTCAATCTTGCACAGACGCGCGGTTACGGCACGCGCGGTACGGTGCATATCGTCATCAATAACCAAATTGGGTTCACGACCTCTGATCCACGCGATACCCGTTCGACCATCTACTGCACCGACGTTGCAAAAATGATCGAGGCGCCGGTGTTTCATGTGAACGGTGATGACCCTGAGGCCGTTGTCTACGCGACCCAACTGGCGCTTGATTTTCGTCGTCAGTTCCGCAAGGACGTGGTCGTTGACATCGTGTGTTTCCGCAAGCTCGGTCACAACGAGCAGGACACGCCCTCAGTTACGCAGCCCATGATGTACAAGCGAATCGCCGAGCATCCGGGCACGCGCAAGTTATATGCGGATCGTCTGGTCGCGCAGGGAGCAGCAGCCGCAGATTTGGGAGAAAAGCTGGTGGCGGAGTTCCGCCAGGCCATGGATGAGGGCAAGCACGGGTCAGACCCATTGCTGACCAACTTCAAAAGCAAGTTCGCAGTTGACTGGATGCCGTTCCTGAACCGTAAATGGACGGACAGCGCCGATACCGGAATCCCGGTGGCCGAGCTCAAGCGCCTTGCCGAACGCATCACCACCGTACCTGAGGGCTTCAAAGTCCACCCTCTGGTCGAAAAGGTGATCGCTGATCGCCGCGCCATGGGCAAAGGCGGCTTGCCGCTGGACTGGGGTATGGGCGAGCATCTGGCGTTTGCGTCGCTGGTCGCGGCCGGTTATCCGGTTCGTCTGTCCGGACAGGATTCAGGGCGTGGCACCTTCACCCACCGACATGCAGTGCTTCATGATCAGGCGCGCGAAAAATGGGACCAGGGTGCTTACATCCCACTGCAGTTTGTCAAAGAGGGTCAGGGCCAGTTCATTGTCATCGACTCAGTGCTTTCCGAAGAGGCGGTTTTGGGCTTTGAGTATGGGTATGCCTCGGCCGATCCAAACACGCTGGTGATTTGGGAGGCGCAGTTTGGCGACTTCGTCAATGGCGCCCAGGTGGTTATCGACCAGTTCATCTCTTCAGGCGAAACCAAGTGGGGTCGGGCCTGCGGCCTGACGCTCATGCTGCCGCATGGCTATGAAGGCCAGGGTCCTGAGCACTCGTCGGCGCGCATTGAGCGCTTTCTGCAATTGTGCGCCGAGCACAATATGCAAGTCTGTCAGCCCACCACGCCGGCACAAATTTTCCATGTACTGCGGCGCCAGATGGTTCGCATGTTCCGTAAGCCGATGGTCTTGTTTACGCCAAAGTCTTTATTGCGCAACAAAGAGGCGGTATCCAGCCTAGATGAGCTTGCCAAGGGCGAGTTCAAGACCGTCATTGGCGAGACTGACGCCAGTATTGATGCGCGCAAGGTCAAGCGGGTGGTGTTCTGCACCGGTAAGGTCTACTACGATCTTCTCGCGGCCCGTCGCGAACGTAAGCTGACGGATGTTGCGCTGGTTCGGGTCGAGCAGTTGTATCCGTATCCGCACAAGGCAGTCGAGGCGGAATTGCGTAAGTACGCCACTGCGGGGCATGTCGTGTGGTGCCAGGATGAGCCGCAGAACCAGGGCGCCTGGTTTTACATTCAGCATCACCTCTCTGAGGCCCTCAAAGACGAGCAAACGCTCACCTATGCAGGCCGCCCAGCGTCCGCGTCTCCGGCTGTGGGTTACTACGACAAACACTACGCCCAGCAGAAAGAACTGATTGCTACGGCGTTCGGTGAGTCAAAGCGCGTTCGCAAAGCATCCTGATCAAAACGATTCAACCTGTAGAAGGCTGGAGATTTTCGAATGGCTCTGATTGAAGTGAAGGTTCCGCAACTGTCCGAATCCGTCGCTGAGGCGACCCTGTTGCAGTGGCATAAGAAGGTGGGCGAAGCAATCGCCCGTGATCAAAATCTGATTGATATCGAGACCGATAAAGTGGTGCTCGAGTTGCCAGCCCCCGCCGCTGGCGTGCTGGCCGCGATCAATAAGGGCGATGGGGCCACCGTGGTCTCGGGCGAGGTCATAGCCATGATCGATACTGAGGCGAGTGCAGGTGCTGCTGCACCAGCGGCCGCGGCTGCCGCTGCGGCTACTCCCTCGACAGCGGCTGCGCCAACGGCCGGCGCCCCAGCGGGTGCCCACCGTGGTGTTGCGATGCCGGCCGCTGCTAAGCTGATGAGCGAGGCAGGTCTGAGCTCTGCGCAGGTCAGCGGCACGGGCCGAGACGGCCGCATTACCAAGGGTGATGTGCTGGCGGCCAGCGCTGCACCTGCGGCTTCTGCCGCCTCAGCGGCTGCTATTCCGACCGGAGCGCCCTCCGCGAGCTTGCCGGCTGTGAAGGCGCCGGTTGATGTGGGGGCACTGCTTGAAGGTAGACCAGAGCAGCGAGTGCCTATGTCGCGGCTGCGGCAGCGCGTCGCCGAGCGGCTGCTTCAATCTCAGGCGACCAACGCAATTCTCACCACCTTCAACGAAGTCAATATGCAGCCCGTGATGGATCTGCGTAAGAAGTACCAGGACCGATTCGAGAAAGAGCACGGGGTGCGACTTGGCTTCATGTCCTTCTTTGTGAAGGCAGCGGTTCATGCGCTGAAAAAATATCCGGTTGTGAATGCCTCGATTGACGGCAATGACATCGTATACCACGGCTATTTCGATGTCGGGGTGGCCGTTGGTTCGCCGCGCGGTCTGGTGGTCCCAATCGTCCGCAATGCTGATCAGTTTAGTTTCGCCCAGGTCGAGAAGGCGATTTCCGACTTTGGCAAGCGTGCGCAGGACGGTAAGTTGGGCATTGAAGAATTGACCGGCGGCACCTTCTCGATCAGCAACGGCGGAGTGTTTGGTTCGATGCTGTCGACGCCCATCATCAATCCGCCGCAGTCAGCCATTCTTGGGGTGCACGCTACCAAAGACCGGCCGGTCGTCGAGGACGGTCAGATCGTCATCCGTCCTATGAATTATCTTGCTCTGTCGTATGACCACCGAATCATTGATGGTCGTGAAGCCGTTCTGTTTCTGGTGGCCATCAAGGACGCTCTTGAAGACCCGTCGCGTCTGCTGCTTGACCTCTGAGGAGCGTTTACATGTCGCAGACTTTCGATGTGATCGTTATCGGGGCTGGCCCCGGCGGCTACATTGCCGCTATTCGCGCAGCCCAGTTGGGTATGTCGGTGGCGTGCATTGAAAAATGGCGTAACACCAAGGGTGAGCCTGCTCTTGGCGGGACTTGTCTGAATGTGGGGTGCATTCCCTCTAAGGCGCTGCTGGCATCATCTGAGACGTATGAACACATCAGTCACCACGCGGGTGAGCACGGCATCAAGGTGAGTGGTGCCGAGTTAGACCTGGCAAAGATGCTGGCTCGTAAAGACGGCATCGTCAGCAAGATGACCAAAGGCATCGAGTTTTTGTTTCGAAAAAACAAAATCTCGTGGTTGAAGGGGCATGGTCGTTTCGCTGGCCGAGGCGATTCAGCTTACCGCATAGAGGTCGCGGGAGAGTCTGGCGTTGAGGTCCTCGAAGCGCGGCAGGTCATCATTGCCACAGGATCCAAGGCTCGGCATCTGCCCGGAATCACGGTCGACAACACAATCGTCTGTGACAATGAAGGCGCCCTCGCTCTGAACACGGTTCCTGCCCGTCTGGGTGTCATTGGGGCAGGCGTCATCGGTCTTGAGCTGGGGTCGGTATGGCGCCGTCTGGGTTCCCAGGTGACCATTCTTGAGGCTTTGCCCAACTTTCTGGCGGCAACCGATGAGACGGTACAGAAAGAGGCCTGGAAGCAGTTCACACGGCAGGGTCTGGCGATTCACCTGGGCGTCAAGATCGGCGACGTGAAGGCCGGCGCTGATGGCGTCAAGATCGATTACATCGATGCCAGCGGGTCGGCGCAAAAACTAGAATGTGATCGGCTCATCGTATCGGTTGGGCGCATTCCTAATACCGATGGCTTGTCACTCGATGCGGTCGGACTCGCGACGGATGATCGAGGCTTTATTCCGGTCGATGCGCAGTGCCGCACCAGCCTGCCCGGTGTCTATGCCATAGGCGATGTTGTTCGCGGCCCCATGCTGGCGCATAAAGCCGAAGATGAAGGCGTGATGGTTGCCGAGCTTATTGCTGGGCAAAAACCGCACATCGATTACAACTGTATTCCATGGGTCATTTACACGTCACCGGAGATTGCCTGGGTCGGCCGTACAGAGCAGCAACTAAAGGCTGACGGACGGGCGTACAAAAGCGGCCAGTTTCCCTTTGCTGCCAACGGAAGAGCTCTGGGCATGGGCGTTTCGGAAGGTTTCGTCAAGATTCTGGCCGATGCGCAGACCGATGAGGTACTGGGAGTGCATATCGTGGCGGCGAGCGCGTCGGATCTGATTGCCGAGGCCGTGATGGCCATGGAGTTTAAAGCCTCAGCCGAAGATATTGCCCGTATTTGTCATCCTCATCCGTCGCTGTCTGAGGTCATGCGCGAGGCAGCGCTTGCGGCGACTGATAAGCGGGCACTCAACGGCTGATTGAACGACGTAGAGGCTGAACCTTGAACGTCGTCCAGGCCTACCAGGAGGCCTTGCGCGCTCGAGGGTTCGTGGCCGACTCTGCCCAGCAGGCTGCGGTGATGCGTCTGCAAGAGCTGAGCGATGCACTCGATCGGTTTCGATTGCAGCGCTCGGGTCTGCTGGGGCGCCTGGTTCGCCGTCCCTCTGTGCCGCGAGGCGTCTGGCTTTATGGCGGCGTAGGGCGCGGCAAAAGTTTTCTGATGGACTGCTTTTTTGGGGCGGTTCCAGTTCGTCGCAAAACCCGGCTGCATTTCCATGAATTTATGCGGGCAGTGCATCGCGAGCTGGAAACGCTTAAGGGTCAGGCTGATCCGCTTGATGAGGTGGCCAGGCGGGTTGCCCATCGACATCGGCTTATCTGCTTTGACGAGTTCCATGTGTCGGACATTGCAGACGCGATGATTCTCGAACGACTGATGCGAGGCCTCTTCGCGCATGGCGTGTGCTTCGTGATGACGTCGAATTACCACCCTGATGCGCTGTATCCCGATGGGCTACATCGTGATCGGATCGTACCTGCCATCGAGCTCATCAAGTCGCAGGTTGACGTACTGGCGGTCGATGCGGGCACCGACTACCGGCGCATGGCGCTTGCTCAGGTTCAGGCCTATCATCAGCCACTGGATGAGTCCAGTACGCGTGCACTGAAGGACGCTTTTGAGCGACTGGCAGAGCCCGGTGACACGTCGACTGAGTTGTACATCGAGAATCGTGTCATCCATGCGCGACGCAGAGCGGGCGGCGTGGTTTGGTTTGATTTCGAGGGCTTATGCGCGGGTCCTCGATCGCAGAACGATTACCTGGATATCGCGGCCCGGTTTCATACGGTGTTGCTAAGTGATGTTCCGATTATGCCGCCGGCGATGGCCTCAGAGGCCAGGCGTTTTGTTTGGTTGGTTGACGTACTGTACGACCAGAAAGTAAAACTCATTATGTCGGCCGAGAGCGCCCCCGAGCAGCTCTACATCCAGGGGGCAATGGCCACCGAGTTTCATCGAACCGTCAGTCGCATCATTGAAATGCAATCGCGAGACTACCTGGAGGCACCTCGTCGTGGCGTTGCACAGCGCTTGTCCTGACGGCTTCAAGTCGGCGCCTAGCGAAGTTCCCGGAAGTGAATCTTTGCGACAGCCCTCCAACATTGAACATCTATCAAAGAGCTTGCCCTCGCTCGATCAGCTGCGCTCAATCATCGCCGGACTTGAGCACGGTCTGATTGAACGTTCGGATGCCGCCCGCGCGCTCCTGCTGGCGGTCCTTAGTGGCGAGCATCTTCTGCTGCTGGGTCCACCAGGTACCGCCAAAAGCGAATTGGCTAGGCGTATGCATGGCGTGCTTGGCGGGCACTACTTCGAGCGACTGTTGACACGCTTCACGGTCCCCGAGGAATTGTTTGGTCCGCTGTCGCTTGCTGCGCTGGATGCGGGTCGGTATGAGCGAGACATCAAGGGTTATCTGCCGACGGCGACAGTCGCTTTTCTGGACGAGGTTTTCAAGGCTAATTCGGCCATCCTCAATGCCTTGCTGACCTTGTTGAATGAGCGTCTTTTTGATCAGGGCAGTGCACGGATTCGCGTGCCCCTATTGAGCCTGGTGGGGGCCAGTAATGAAGTTCCCCAGGACGAGGGGCTGCGCGCTTTTTTCGATCGCTTCCTGTTTCGCTGCTCGGTGGCACCCGTATCTGACCCAGGCTTCAGGCAGCTAGTGCAGCTTTGTGAGATACCGCCGTCGTTCAGCGAAAAGCTCACACCCGAGGCTATTGATGTCATCGATCGCCAGGTGCAGCAGGTTCGCTTGACCGATGCGATCATCCATGAGCTCGAGCAGCTGCGAGCGCATCTCAAGACCATCCGGGTCGAAGTTTCTGATCGTCGCTGGGTACGCTCGGTGCGGGCTCTGAAGGTTAGCGCGCTCACCTTGGGTCGCGAAGTGGTGTCGCTCGATGACCTGGTCGTGCTCAGTTGGCTACTGGCGCAGACCACCGAGCAGGCCGAAGCAATTCGGCAATGGGTATCCATGCGATTGGGATGCGACACCGCCCTCGACCCTGTTTGGCTATCCCGAGTTGCTCAGGCTTTTGAAAAGCAACTCGAGATTGAGCAGTCTGCCGGAGAGCTTGCCTTTGATGACTCTGGCAAGCTGGCATTGGCCAGGTCGCTGGCGGGCGCCGACGCGACCGCTATGGCCAATGGCGCGCCGAGACTATCGGCCTTCAGTCGCCAGCGACGATATGGGGCTCGCCATATTGCCGCGCGTATTGCTCAAATTGACGGGATCCTCCTTGAGCTGCAGATATTTCTGGGGCGGGCGCTTGAGCATCGTGAAGCGCTTCAAGTGCGCCTCAAGGGTCATCTTTGGATAACACCCGAGTTCGCTCAGTCCTGTCTGATGCACTTTGATGCCACCTGTCGTCGCGTGCTCGAGCAAAAGCAGGCGCTTGAGCGCGCGCGCAATGGATTTGCCGCGCTACCGTTGGGTGAGGATGAGGGGACGGTGCCTGATCCGGTGACGGTGTCACTTGACTGACACCTTGCTGGCCTTTGACGCACGGCAGATTGAATCCCGTCTGTCGCCGCTTGAGGAACTGGGTCGTTCGCTCTGGCTGTCGGCCATCATTAATTCCGAGGGTGTTCTCGTTGAGCGTCTGCGGGGTCTGCTTGAGTTGCGAGATGCGCTTTTGCGAGGCGTAATCCCCTGGCATTGCAGCGACCCCGACGAAGCTGAGCGGCAAGATGCGGGCGCGCCCTGGCCGCAGCAAGATGTTCAGAGGGTTTTTGGTGAGACCATGACGCGTCTTGGCTTGCCCCGGCTCTGTGAACGACAGGCGCAGGCTACCGAGCAGGTCTTGCGCAGCTTGCTGTGGTACCTCGATCAATTGGCTGGACTCGGTACACGGGTCGGTCGCGCCGAGGCAGTCACGTACCTCGCGCAGCGCTTTCATGACGACTGGGACGCTCAGCGCCGCGACTGGGAAGAGGTGTTGCGTGTACTTGAGTCGCTCGATGGCGTGGCGCATTTTGCCCGTTCAAGCGCACTGCGAGGTCTTTTAAGGTCGCAGGCCTGGCAGTCACTACTGCAGGCTCATGAGCTTATTGTTGGCATGCCGCACCTGCGTGCGCTGATCCATTCTTTGGGTCGCTCGCGGCCGGACCAAAAGATCGAGCGACGACCACACCCCCGATCTGATAAGGACGCGCGAGAGCGACAGTGGGTAGAACGCTGGCACGATCGTCTGTTACCGGGCGTGGCGACTGAAGTCGAAGGGATTCGTCGCGCCGGAGACATTAACCGCCTGTTGGCCAGCGAGCTCATGCAGTGGCGCCGCAGGCTACCGGATGCTCCTGATCGCATGCAAACCCTGCGACGCCTGTTTGCAGCCCGACTGACTGAGCAGTCCCTGCTGAGTCTCGAGCATCACGAGCACGTTCAGGAATGGGAGCGGGTGGAGGATTACCAAACGACCGAGCAGTCCAATCCTGAGCACCAGGCGAGGCTTGAGGCGGGGCCCATCATCATCTGTCTGGACACGTCTGCATCGATGGCGGGTGGCCCCGAGCGAGTGACTAAGGCCATTGCTTTAGAAGTGATGCGGACGGCAGCCCGGGAGAATCGACCCTGTCATTTGCTTGCCTTCAGCGGTCCCGGAGAGTTACGCGACACACCCCTTCCGATGGATGAAGAAGGCCTGGTTCGGCTGGCCGAGTTCGTCGCAGCCGGTTTTCATGGGGGGACTGATATTGTCGAGCCCATTGAATCAGCCTTGAACCGCATCTGCCAGTCCGATTGGCGCCAGGCTGACTTGTTGATCGCGTCAGATGGCGAGTTTGGTGTGACACCGGCCACACACCAGCGACTATCTCTCGCCAAGGCCGAACTCGGCCTGCGGGTGCAGGGGGTGCTGATCGGTGACCGCGAGACCATCGGTTTGCGTGAGGTCTGCGATCATGTGTTCTGGGTTCAAGACTGGCGCCGGTACGGTGCCGAGTACGGTCAGGTCGAATCGCCCGTACATGATAAGTCCCTGACGAAGCTGTATTTTCCCAGCGCTTCTATGAGACCTCCTGGCTGACTCTTTCGACTGACCTGAGAGGCCGAGAGGTCATCGTTGAGCGCGGGGTCAGCCGGGCGTATCATCGTTCTAACTTGAGAATAGCTTTGATCGATCAGATACTCCCCGACGCTTTGGTGCAGCGGATTGCCGAGCTGCAGCAAGAGCACCGCAGTCTTGACCTCATGATTGAGATCATGGCGGGTCAGCCGCGCGCGGATGAGCTGCAGCTGCGGCGTCTCAAGAAGCGCAAGCTTCAGATCAAGGACACCATAGCGCTGCTTCAGATGCAGACAGTTCCGGATGTTCCGGCCTGAGGCCGTCGCAGCTGGCTCTGACTATCCTCCTAAGCTACCCAAGCCCTTGTTCAATTCCTCAGCTCGCTACTTCGAGCGCTTAGCCCAGGCCTTCGAGGCCAACGGCGAACTTGCGCGTGAGATCCCTGGTTTTTCGGTACGAGAGGGGCAGCGGGCGCTGGCGTATCGAATCGGTCAGGCGATAGCAGCAGGCGAGGCGCTTATTGCAGAGGCTGGTACTGGAACAGGCAAAACCTTTGCCTACCTGGTGCCAGCGCTGTTGTCGGGTGGGCCGGTTGTTATCAGCACCGGAACCCGAAATTTGCAAGACCAGCTCTTTCATCGTGATCTTCCTCGGGTACGCGCGGCCTTGGGGGTCAACCTGCGCGTGGCGCTCCTCAAAGGACGTGCCAACTACGTCTGCCGGCACCATTTGCGGCGTAACCTCCAAGAGGGACGGTTCGACCGTCGCGAGGACATCGCTGTCTTGCACCGTATCGACCGTTTTGCGTCGGTATCAGTGTCTGGCGATCGCAGCGAGGCGCCCGGCATTGCCGAAGATCACCCAGTCTGGGCTAAGGCGGTATCCAGCCGCGAGAACTGTCTGGGTCAAGACTGTGCCGATTTCGCCGAGTGCTTCGTCTTTAAGGCTCGACAGGCGGCCCAGCAGGCAGATGTTCTGGTGGTCAATCACCATTTGTTTTGCGCTGATCTCGCCCTGCGTGACGAGGGCGTGGCAGATCTTCTACCCAGCGCACGCGCAGTAGTGTTCGATGAGGCGCATCAGTTGCCCGACGTCGCCACCCAGTTTTTCGGATCGACGGTCAGCAGTCGTCAGTTGATTGAACTGGCGCGAGACATTCTGCGGGTCGGGCACGCCGATGCGCGGGACAGCGCCGACTGGATGGAGCACTCGCGTAGGCTCGAGTTGGCGGTACGCGATTGGCGTGCCGCTGCCGATCGTCCAGGTCGACACGAAGCCCAATCCCTCGTCCGGCAGAGCATACTGACCCAAGCATTGGGGCAACTGCAAACGTGTCTGATAGATGTCCATGCCGTCCTGTCCAGGGCTGCCGAACGGAGTCGAGATCTCGCACGCCTCGCGCAGCGGGTTGAGACGCTGAATGATTTTCTTGGGCGCTGGCTTGAGGGTCTTTATAAGTTGGCCGTGCCGGCCCGTGGCTTAAACAGCGATGAAGCGCCGCACGAAATTCTGTGGGCTGAGCACCATACCGCTGGCGTCGCACTGCATTCCAGCCCTTTGTCCGTTGCAGAGCCGTTTCAGCGGCACCAGCAGGCGCATTCGACAAGTTGGATCTTTGTATCAGCGACCTTATCGGTGGATGGCAGTTTTGAACATTTCAAGCGCAGCCTGGGTCTGGAGCAGGCCAGTGCGCAACAGTGGGAAAGCCCCTTTAACTACGAACAACAGTCGGCTCTATGGCTGGCGACCGAGTGTGGTGATCCGGCTGCTTCTGGTTTTGGGCACCGTATTGCGGAGGTTATTTGGCCGCTACTGCGGCAAAATGGCGGACGCGCGTTTCTGTTGTGCACAAGCCTCAGAATGGTCACTGAACTCGCGACGCAGATTGCCGAATACGCTCACCGCGAGCCGCAGTGGTCGCTTGAGATCCTGGTTCAGGGTCAGGGCAGTCGCTCAGAGCTGCTCGAGCGATTCCGTGCGGCGCAGGCACCCGTCCTGATCGGAAGTGCAAGTTTCTGGGAGGGTGTCGACGTGGTTGGTGATCAACTGTCTATGGTTGTCATCGATAAACTGCCCTTTGCGCCGCCAGATGATCCGCTGCTCAAAGCGAGGATCGAGGCATGCCGTCGAACGGGTGAGGATGCATTCGGTTTAATTCAGTTGCCAGCTGCGGCGATGGCGCTCAAGCAGGGTGCCGGGCGTTTGATCCGCTCGGAAACCGACCGGGGACTACTTATTATTTGCGACGCGCGCCTTCGCACCCGCGGCTATGGTCGTAAGCTGCTACGCAGCCTGCCGCCTTTTGCAATGTTAGACAGCCAGAATCAGGCGCTGGCCTGGCTTGAGGCGCGAGACGCGCGGTCAGGCGCTCATACGGGTTAACGCCATACTTGCCACCAACGCCGTTCGGTTTGGGCTGAAGCCTGGACGCCCGATGAAGGAAAGTTCTTCTCGAGAACGCGCTTAGCGTCATCGCGCAAGTCGGTCATGCCGAGTCTGTCATATGACTGCACCAAAATCTGCAAGGCCTCCTCCACAGCCGGGGCTTGCTGGTATTGGCGAACAACACCCTGGGCACGGTTTGCAGCAGCCACATAGGCGCTGCGGCGAAAATAGTAGCGTGCGACGCTGACCTCGCCGGAAGCCATGGCATTGACCAGATATACCGTGCGTGCCCGGGCATCTTCTGCGTATTTGCTGTCGGGAAACCGTGTGGTTAGCGTGCGAAAAGCGTCGAAGGCATCGCGAACCGCCTTGAGGTCGCGCTCGGCGATATCCTGGCCCCCCATGACGGACAGAATACCGATTCGCTCATTGAAGTTGACCAAACCTCTGAGGTAGAGCACATAGTCCAGCGCCGGATGGTTGGGGTAAAGCTTCTGGAAGCGATCA
>JBDLQY010000013.1:0-8142 GCA_039800325.1 Pseudomonadota bacterium
GATCCGCGCATCAACGCAATCATCGTTCAGGACACACCTGAGCGCATCCCGGTCTACGAGAGACTCATTGCGCAGCTTGATGTACCCACGCCCCTGATCGAGATCGAGGCCCTCATCATCGATGTCAACAGCAGCAGACTCGATGAGCTCGGGGTAAGCTGGAACGCGATGGGGCGAAACCAGGGTACGGTGTTGGGCTATGGCACCGTTAACAGCGCGATTGAGCGCGGCACTCTGGGCCTCTCAACCGGTCCACGCGGTGCTGGTTTCAGTTCGCCGGGAACCATCATTGCAAACTCGGCCGAGTACTTTGTTGCTCGACTGCGGCTGCTCGAGCAGCAAGGCGATGCAAGCATTCAGGCTCGGCCGTCCATACTGACCACCGAAAACATCGGCGCGGTTATCGATCTTTCCGAAACCTTCTATATCCAGACCACCTCTGAACGAACCGCGCTGGTCACGCCTGTCACAGCCGGGACCACGCTACGAGTCACTCCGCGCCTCATTGCTCAAAGTGGCCGCCAGACAGTGCGACTCAATGTCGACATTGAAGACGGTCAGATTCAGCAGACGCAGGCTGGCGGCCTGCCCACGGTTCGTCGAGGCACGGTCAGTACTGAAGCCAGCGTGCAGGAGTTTGAAAGCCTTCTTATCGGCGGCTACAACTCAATTCAGACGGTTAAGGGTGTGGAGAAAGTACCCGGGCTGGGTGACATCCCGATTATCGGTGCGCTTTTTTCAAATAACTCACAGCAGGTTCAACGTCGCGAGCGACTCTTTCTGATCCGCCCCACGGTCATCGCCACAAACTCCAGTTCTACCGGCCTGGTCGAGCTGTCAAAGCCCAGCGCAGACTCAGGAGCACCGCCTGCAGCCGAGCCCGCTGCCCGATCGCCTGCAGGAACATCCCTCACAGCCCCAGGCTCAGAGCCAGCGGCTGCGACGAGCAGACGAACCCCTGCGGCGGCCTCGGCCGAGTCGCCTCCGGCGGGTGGCTCAAGTCCAGGCATGCCGCGGCCCGACGTCAAGGCCCTCGAAGCACAGGCCGTCGCCGGAGATACGCAGGCCCGCCTGCGTCTCGCCGAGACCTACGATGCTGTACTGCAGCAGCCAGAGCGTGCACTTCCCTGGTATCGACAGGCGGCTGAACGGGGCGACGCATCGGCGCAGCGCAGGCTTGCCGAAATGCTTTATGAGGCTCATGGCGTGTCGCGTGATCTTCCTCAGGCCATCCAGTGGTTTGAGCGCGCAGCCGCCCAAGGCGACGCGCAGGCCCAGTACTGGTTAGGGTACGCCAGCATGCGCGGCGAAGGACTGCCGCGCGACCTTGCGGCAGCACGACGCTATCTCACGGATAGCGCCCATCAAGGACACCAAGCGTCGCTGCGTGCGCTCGAAGCGCTGGCGCCACGTGGCGACGCCGCAGACTGGTACAGCCTTGGCCGTCTGCTCGAGCTTCGTAATCGAGACTCTCAACGGGCAATGCCGTGGTACAGCCGCGCCGCTGAGCAGGGCAACGCCGATGCCATCGCCCGTCTTGGCGAGCTCAGCTACGACGGAGGCGGCATACCCCGCGACCTTGAACGAGCGCGCATCCTGTTCAAGCAGGCGGCAGACAAAGGCAGCGCGCTGGCTGAATTCCGATTGGCGGGCATGACGGAAGCCGGACTCGGGTCACGAGCTGACTCGGCCGAGGCACTACGTCTTTACCAAAGCGCCGCAGGTAAAGGGCAGATCGACGCGATGATACGTCTGGCGATGGCCTATGAGCGCGGTGAACTGGGCTTGGGTCGGGACGAAGCGCAGGCCCTGCGTCTGCGCGAGACGGCGCGGCGCGCAGCGCAACACGCGCGTTAAGGTATCAGCCCTGCAAGGCGTGGCCGGCCGAGGCGACATCGGCCTCAAGGCTCATGATGCGGTCAAAGCCGCTCATGGTCAAAACTTCAAGCACCGGCGGCCGCGGCGCAGCAAGAACGACTTTGCCCGCCCTGGCACGGGCCGCCTTGGCAGCAACGAGCAACACACGCAGGCCCGCGCTGCTCAGATAATCGACGGCGCCCAGGTCGATCACAATACGCGGCTCGCCACTGTCTAAAAACGCAAGAAGCTCTTTTTCAGTGGCCGCTGCATTCGTGCCGTCAATACGCCCCTTAGGCGAAAAAACACGCTGCTGCTCTGAGCTCATGACGATACCTTAAACGACCGATCGTGAAGTAGCGCCGATTGTGCAACAATGGAAGCGTCTTGACAAAGACCTGTTCAACGGGCGCCTGGTGCAAACCCATGTACTGGTCACTCGCTCGTTTTTGATAATTGCCCGTTCGACCAAACGTGTGCCCCAAGACGCCCGCTTCAAGCCCGCTGATCTGCCACGACGCTGTCCAGCAGCCTCCCCTTGAGGCCCTCAGCCGTGCTCTCGAATCGGTACGCGAGCGTGACCACTGGAGTTCATCAACTCTCAACCGTGTCAACCTTGTACTTGAAGAGATCTTGCAAAACATTTTTGAGCACGGTGAACAGGCAGGCCAGGTAAGCGTCTGGGTCAGCAGCCATACGGACAGTATCGAACTGCTCATTCAGGCGCCCGGACAAGCGTTTGATCCCCGTGCGGGCGCCACGCCCGACCTTGATGAGTCCCTTGAGACTCGCATGCCCGGTGGAGTGGGTTTGCATCTGGTTCGCGAACTCTGCAGCTCGATCGACACTTTGCAACTGGCAAGCGCTCACCAGCTTGTGCTGCGTCTCAACCGTGACTGACACTCAGCCTCAGATGAGCTCGGATCGCCGCACCGCCCCACGATTAAGCCACTTTTTTTGGGCTCTCTTTATTCCAGCGTTGCTGACCATCGGCGGCGTGGTCGCCTTGACCACCCACGCCTTTGATAAAAAAGTCCAGGCACAGGCCATGGCATCGGGATTGACGCTCACCGATGGTCTGGCGCGCGAATTTGCCGCGACGGGCAGTTCCGACATTCCACTGGCCAGGCGGCTCGAGATTCAGCCCCGCATTGACGGGGTCGTCGCACGATTCAGCAGGTTCGATCGCATTCTTGTACTTGATCCGAACAAACAAATCGTATTCGACACACAGCCGCGTGCTAAAGCGATACCCCTTTCAGATCGGCTGGCCGCTCAGGCAAGCTCGGTTACCGACAGAGCAGCGCCAACTGATATCGGCCCCCACAAGGTTTTGTCCAGCGCAATCACCGCCGCTGATGGGCGCATGCTGGGCACGATCCTGCTCTTCGTTGACCCCATCGAGTTCAACGACTATCGCTGGAAGCTGCTGGCGGAATTGTCCTTGCCCGCGACAGGGCTTGCTTTACTGACAGGCCTTTTATGCCTTTGGCCTACCCGATGGATCAGACAGCATATTGAGCACAGCTTGGGCTCTTCACGTGACACGCTTCAAACTTTTGTGCTCGGAGAAGTACCGAGCGCGAGTCCAGTCGGCCAGCGCATTGAACCCATGCAGTCTAGACCGCAATCGCCAGACGAATGGGTGGTCGAGCTGACACAAGGCTGGCAGCGCCTGGAGTCGCTTGAAGTGCAGATCCAGCGTCAGGTGAAGCGCTGAGTCATCACATGAAAGTCTCCACGCACAAAAGACCCTGGTCGCACCAGCACGGTGTCACGAGCGCCGGTCGTGGACTCCTGCTGCGTTGCGCGTTGCTGGTGGCAGCCGTCGCAATAGGCCTTTACTGGCTGGTTGATGGTGCTAGGCAACACCTCGCTTCTGAGTTGACGCGATGGAATCGAATCGGTGCGATCATTAAAGCTGAGCTGGGCGTGCTTGAATGCGCAGAACTCGTTGTCAGGGGCGAAGGGTCAGCCTGTCTCAGCTATACGACCCCCTCCGGACAAACCGTCAGCCTTCCATGGTTGCTTGTCGCCGATTCTGATGGCGCTGTATTGGGCAGTGCCGGTGACACGCCAAAACTTGAATCAGCCACGCTCGGGCAGATTCTTGCGCCCATCATATCCAGTATGCGAAAACCCGACGGCAGGTTCGCGCCAGACGCAGTCATTGCCCACCCCGTCAAGGCGCTCAGCGATGAAAGGCAGACCGCGTTTGTCATAGCGATCCAACTTCCAGAACAAGCACCCCGCGTTCTTGTCGGATCGGTTGTGACATATCCTACAGACGCTCGGGAAACCCCCATCTCGGGACTGTTACTGATGGTTTTTCTAGGCGGTCTCGCCGTGGCGCTCTGGGTTTACTTTCTATTCCGGCGTACCGTTTCGCAGCCCATGGTGAATCTGGCCCTCTTTTTACAGCATCGTAGTCCGAACCACGAGGGCACAAAGCCATCGGCTGGTTCTTTGCGACTATCCGTCAACGATCATCCGATTGAGCAGTTCATCGACTTGGCCGTGGCGTCTGAGAATCGGTGTCGATGGCGAGAGACAGTACTGCGAACGCGGGCGGCACAAGTACCCTCCGTGAATACGACCAGCCTGGCTCGCATCAAGTGAAAACGTCTTGAGCACGAGTCTTCATCGCCAGATCAGTCTTGTAGTGGCCTCCGGGCTTATCTGCCTGGCTGCCGTGCTCGCTCTACCGCTGTGGATTATTCAATCGAATCATGCAGAGCAGGTTGCAGCGCTTCGAGAATCGTTGCTGAAGGGGCAGTGGCGGGACGTCATGGAGATTGTTGCCGAGCGTCTAAAAGCAGCGGCCGAATCAGGAACTGACCTGCAGATTCTGAGTCAGACCGTGTCCGAGCGCACTGGATCCGACGCGAAGCCAGACGTATCGGAATCCGATGACCTACCCCATAACCGGCTCAAGCGCGCGCAGATCAGCGGACAACTCAGCAGCTGGCTGGTCGAGCCAAAAAATCGTGCAGGCACCCTGCATTTGGCGACCGCCATTGATCGAAATGACGGGTCGTTTACCGTACTGATGGTGCCTGCCGAGTTCCTGTTAAGCACCGCCTCCAGAACGCTGGGACTTCCGTGGCAGATCGTTGACCGCTCAGGCCAGGTGCTCATGGGTGAACGCGACACCTTCACAAAACTGCCTGCCGACGTATTTTCAGGACCTGGGCGGGCCGCTCGAGACATCGTGCGCATCGATGGCGAGAGCTTCCATCCCCTTAGCATCGTGCTGTATGACATCAACGATCAGCCCCTGGGTACTCTTCAGGCGTTACGGCCTGCAAATCGCCATACGCTGCAGGTTGAGGCCTCGTTTGTCGCGATGCTGATGCTGCTCGCACTGGTTGGGGCCATCTTCGCCGCGTGGCTGACCCGTGCCATTCGCCGTACTTCTGCTCCGCTATCGCAGCTTGCGAGGGCCATCCGTGGACTTGCTGCTGGCGATTCATTCGTCACGATTCCATCGGGCCATCAGCAAGCTGAGGTCGACGCTATTGCCTCAGCCGTCGAAGTATTTCGTACAAACGCGCTCAAACTCGACCAGCTTCAATTCGAAGCGGATCTGGCGCGACTGAATGAGCGAACACTGCTGACTGCGCAGCTCGCACGACTGGCCGAGGTGCTGGATGATCAGGCGCGGCAGTTGCTTGAGCATGATCTGCTTGAAGACTCGAAGCCTCTCGGTTCCCAGGGTGACGGCACTCACGGTGAAAGCGCGCTGCCCAGGGCCCTGCGACATATGACCGACCGAATCATCGCTCAGCAAAATCAATTAAGCGCCCTGCTGGCAGAACGGACAGCCGACTTAGAAGTTGTTCGACAGGCACTTGCCGAGCGCATGCAACTGAATCGCCTTCGTGAAGAAATCGCCATCGCGCGCGAGCTGCAGCTGACCTATCTGCCGGATACCGCCGTCGCCGCGGGCCTGTTACCCCACGTTGATCTGCACGCCGTCATGCGACCTGCAAAAGAGGTGGGAGGCGACGTGTATGACTTTCGTCGACTCGATGAGCGAAGACTTTTGCTGATGGTGGGCGACGCCTCTGGCAAGGGCATTCCTGCAGCGATGTATATCCTGATGTGCAGAATTCTTTTGCAGACCGCAGCCAGCATCTTGGGATCAACCGCAACAGCGCTTAAGACCGCAAATGACGCGCTTTCCCGCGACAACGACGCCCTAGTTTTTACGACTGCCTTCGTGGCAATCCTCGATCTTTATACGGGCGAGCTTAGGTACACCAATGCTGGACATAACAAACCACTGCTTCGGCGTGCTGACGGGCGTGTAGAAATCCTGTCGGGTGCTCATGGCGTTTTGATGGGCGTTGCGGAAGGGTTCGACTATGAACAGGCAACGGCCGTTATTGAGCCTGGCGATACCCTGCTGCTGTACACAGACGGCGTCACCGAAGCTCATGCCCCGGATGACAGCCTGTTCGGAGACGCTCGCCTACTCAGCAGCTTCGCTCAGTGCGGGGCGGGCACGGCGTTTGAGTCCGTTCAGGCCATCATCGACGCCGTGGATGCCTTCAGCGCCGGACGTGAACAGTCCGACGACGTTACCGTCACCGTTGTGCGGCGCCCCGCGAATTCGTGACCAATCCTGTCAGCCCTGAACCATTACGAAATCGTAGTCGAGCGTGTAGTAGTCACGGTCTATAGTCTTGCCGTCTGGGGCTTTGCCCGGGCCCTGTGCAATGAAGTCGGCGATCAATGAAGGGCGCACCCCAAATACTGCGTCACCATCAAGGTTCTTGCTGGTACGGTCAAAAATGTGGGTGACCAGGGGCAGAAAGCCCTCGGCACGAATCCTGAAATGTAAATGGGCAGGACGCCAGGTGCGACCTGTCGTCGCCCTAAGCATACGGATGGCGGTTCCATCCTGTGGAATGGGGTAGTCGACGGGCAAAACGGACCAGAACGCATAGCTGCCATCTGCCCCAGTCGTCAGCAGGGCACGAGCCCAGGGCCCTGTTTTCTGAAGATCTTCCTGTACGTCATAAAGGCCGCGCTCATCGGAATGCCATACGTCAATCAAAGCCCCGGCGACCGGTTTTCCTTCAGTGTCAAGAATACGTCCTCGTGCATACATGGGTGAACCTGCTGCCCCACCGCTGATATCAGAGCCCATCGCAAACCGAGGCGCCTCTTCAAGCAGAAAGGGCCCAACCAGGGTTGGCTCAGTCGCATGCAGAGGACGCTTGTAGTCTTGCGTGACCGTCAGCATGGACAGCCCGAGCGCATCAGAAAAAATCACGAACTCATTACGGCCAGGAAAACACCATTTGCCCGTTTCTTCCAGAAAGCCCATGAGAAAGTTCCACTCGTTTCCCGTGAGTTTCACATCGCGCGCGAACCCATGCAGATGCTTAATCAGTGACAGCATGATTTCGCGAAGCCTGGGGTCGGGCGTGCTCTCGTAGCGCTTTAGAACCTCCTGGGTGATGAGGTCTGCGGCATCGTAGATATTGTCGATGGTGTGAGCGGACTTGGGACGGTCATTCATGAGAGTTCCCCTTTACGATGATGATGAAGGGCTGAAGTCAGCGGCACGTGCCACTAAATCTTTCAAATCAGGCTTGAGCCGGAACTTAGCAATTTTCATCGACCCCGTGTGCGGCAGGCTATCGACCGACACAAGGTAACGCGGCCGTTTGAGCGGAGCGAGCCGTTCGCAGGCGTAATGGTAGAGCTCAGGCAGGGCCAGATTCACCCCAGAACGAGCAACCACCGCCACCAGAACCTCTTCTTCTCCCAATTCGGACGGCACGCCCACTGCAGCACATTCCAGCACATCCGGATGGCTGCCCACAACCGAGTCAATCTCGGCTCCTGAAATATTCTCGCCGCGCCTGCGGATGATGTCCTTGCGGCGCGTGTAAAAAAAGAAAAAGTCATCATCGTCGCGCCAACCCAGATCGCCGGTCAGAAACCAGCCATCCCGGAAACTTGCCCGAGTCTGCTCAGGGTCTTGATAGTAGCCCTGCATCAAGGTAGGCGTTCGAACTGCGATTTCGCCAATGTCTCCGACGGCGCATTCACGGCCCTGCTCGTCAAGAATACGCACCTGCGGTCGCTCAATTGCGGGATCAGGATGGGGTGAGATGCGGCCCATGCTGCCCAGCTTGCGCGGCCCCTGAAACGGATTGCTCAGAACGCCCGGAATCTCGGTCATGCCATAGCATTCGATCAAGGTAGGTACGTGGAACCGATGGGTAAAAGTATCGAGCAAGTCTTGGTTAAGCGGCGCCAGAAACATCT
>JBDLQY010000014.1:0-25445 GCA_039800325.1 Pseudomonadota bacterium
CGACGCTGTCTTTATCAGTTGTACTGATCTTCCCTCGCTTGCTTTGGTGGAATCCTTGGAACAACTAACAAGGCGTCCAGTGATCACGAGCAATCAGGCTACTTTCTGGGCCTGCGCGCGGCAGTTGGGTATAGGTCCTATCGCCAAATTCGGACGTCTGCTGAGCGGTTGCCTGTCATGAGCTGGCGTGTAGGGGTCGATATCGGCGGCACCTTCACCGACTTTGCATTACTCGATACAAACCATCAGCGGCTCTACCTGCATAAACAACTGACCACACCCGATGATCCGGCGCAGTCGGTGTTATCGGGTTTACCCATTCTGGTGAGTAAGGCGGGCATTTCTCTGACGAAGATATCGACGTTGGTTCACGGAACCACCTTAGTGACCAATGCGGTCATTGAGCGACGCGGTGCCCCGACAGCTATGCTGGTAACGGCAGGATTTGCAGACGTTCTCGATATTGCGCGCGAGCGTCGGTACGATATGTACGACCTCGGTATTGCATATCCGCCAGCCCTGATCCCGAGGTCGCTACGTATCGAGGTGAAAGAGCGTATTGACGAGCGTGGTCATGTCGTCCAGGCACCTGAGCTCTCGCAGTTTCAGAACGACCTTGAGCGACTGGTTAGCGAAGGTATAGAGGCGGTAGCAATCTGCCTTCTCAATAGCCCGTTGAACTCAAGCCACGAGGAGCATATCGCCAGATTAGTTCGCGAGCGATTCCCTAAGCTGTACGTGTCGATGTCTGCTGAGGTCTTTCCTTTTCTGCGGGAATATGAGCGCTGGAATACAGCCTGCATGAATGCCTATACCGGCCCCCTGGTTGACCGATATCTCGCCTCGCTACAGACAAACCTTTCCAAGCTCGGATTTTCGGGAGACCTCTTCATCATGGCTTCATCGGGCGGTATGGTCACGCCCGAACTGGCCCGACGGTTTCCGGTGCGCATGCTGGAAAGCGGTCCTGCGGCAGGAGTGCTGCAATCGGCAGCCCTAGGTGCCCATTTAGGTCGTTCTGAGCTGCTTGCTTTCGATATGGGCGGAACGACGGCCAAAGGGGCTCTGATTCGGGGTGGGCAAGCCTTGAAGCGGCACGATATGGAAGTTGCACGCATCCATGAATTCAAGGCGGGTTCTGGTCTTCCGGTTCGAATACCCGTGATCGACTTAATCGAAATTGGCGCGGGAGGGGGGTCCCTCGCACGCATTGATGATCGCGGAGCGTTGGTGGTAGGGCCGCGAAGTGCTGGAGCGTCGCCGGGCCCCATCTGCTACAAACTGGGTGGTGATCAGCCTGCGCTTACAGATGCCAACCTTGTACTGGGCTATTTAGACGCTGACTTTTTTCTGGGTGGTGCGATGAAGCTTGATCGCGACGCAGCCCTCGCAGGAATCAAACATCGGATAGCCTCCCGATTGGGGGTAAATCCGCTTCGGGCTGCCTGGGGAATCCATGAATCGGTTAGTGAAGATGTTGCGCGAGCCTTTCGTAATCATGCGTCTGAGCGAGGTTTCGATTACCGTGCGTGCGCCATGGTGGCCTTTGGCGGGTCCGGGCCAGCCCATGCCTGCCGGGTTGCGCGCAAGCTTCGGGTTCCCACGGTGATTTTTCCAGTGGGCGCGGGCGTTATGTCAGCAATTGGATTACTCGCGGCACCTCTGTCCTTCGAAGTCTTCAAAGCAGATCGTATCCGCTTGGATGTGTTAACTGGCGAGATCTATGACCTGCGTTGGCACGATCTGCTCGTGCAGGCGCGCGCCGAACTGTCTCGTGAGCCAAAGCTGGGCGAGAGCGAGATAGTCCGTAAGCATCTTGATATGCGCTATCGTGGGCAGGGCTATGAGCTTGAAGTGTCGCTACCTGAGGATGCGCGGGTGTTCAACCTTCGAGCATTGTTCGAAGCCGCCTATTCAAGTATTTTCGGCAAAGCCTTCCCGGATCAGGCGATTGAGATCACGAATTGGAAGCTAGCTTTAAGTCTGTCGCACGAGGCGCAAGGACAGCCAGTCAGACTTTCTCAGTCGGTGTCCGGGCGCGCCCGGAAGGGTGCGCGCTCCGCCTGGGATCCAGAGAGCCAGTCACTGACCGACTGGCCCGTGTTCGACCGGGCGGGCTTGATACCCGGCGATCAGATTGACGGCCCTGCGTTGATTGAAGAATCCGAGTCTACCTGCGTGATCGGTCTAGGCGACTTACTGACCGTTGATGCCCAGAGCAACCTTATCGTCAGCATTGGACCCACACGCACGCCATCATGAGTAATACCCTCACTTCGTTAAATCAGTCAGGGGATGCTCGAGGTGATTCACTGCAGAGCATCGACGCAGTTGACCTGGGCATTATGTGGGACCGCATGATTGCGATCACCGATGAGATCCTGCTTTCGATTGTCAGAACTGCCTTCTCGGTTGGAGTACGCGAGGCCTGGGATCTTGCCTGCGTGATCTTTGATGCCCAGGGTCGAAGCATGGCGCAGGCAACGCAATCAATGCCCGCCTTTATCGGTACCGCACCGGCCACCATGCAACACATGCTGCGGCAGTTTCCGCCAGAGTGTTGGCAGCCTGGCGATGTTGTCGCCACGAATGATCCGTGGATGGGAACCGGACATACCCCAGATTTGTGTCTGACACGCCCCGTCTTTTTTGAGGATCGATTGGTTGGATTCGTGATGACGATATCGCATCTTCCCGATATCGGGGGCGCGGGCCTCTCGGTGATGAACACCTCGATTTATCAGGAGGGTTTGCTGCTGCCCATCGTCAAAGTCCTCGAACGGGGCCACTGGGTGCCAAGTCTGCGGTCACTCATCGAGGTTAACGTTCGGACGCCAGATCTGGTCTTTGGCGATATCGAGGCTGGTATTTCGGGGTGCGCGCGTGGCGAGCGTCTGTTGCGAGAATTTCTGCAGGAATACCGGCTATCTGATCTGCAGGCGCTTTCAAACGGCATCATCCAGCAGTCCGAGCGTGCTATGCGGAGTGCCATTCGTGCGATCCCGGACGGGGTTTATCGTCACGCGATTGATGTTGAGACCGTCGACGATACGGTGCGACTGGCTTGCGCTGTCCATGTTGCCGGTGACGTTTTGCGGGTTGATTTTCAGGGTTCGGGCCCCTGTTCGCCTTACGCAATCAATGTTCCGATGTGTTACACGCGGGCGTTCGCGAGTTATGCGATCAAGTGCCTCACCACCCCACGGATCCCCAACAACATGGGCTCACTGCTTCCGCTACAAGTGACTGCCCCAGAGGGCTGCATTCTGAACGCGCTAAAGCCGGCTCCCACCGGCGGGCGCCATGCAGTGGGTTGGTTCATCGTTCCGTTGATTTATGGTGCGCTAGCCTCAGTGGTTCCACATCGGGTTCAGGCCGAATCAGGAATGGCATCGCTGTTTATCTGTCACACCGGTGGCGGCGGCGGCGAGTCGGGCTCCATTCAATTCTTTATGGCAGGCGGTCTGGGTGCCATGCAGGGGCGCGATGGGGCGGCGTGTACGCCGTCGCCCACCAACAATGCGGTCGTGCCTGCTGAAATCTGGGAAGGCGAAACCAGAGTCCGACTGAACTACCGTCGTCTGCTGTGCGATTCGGGTGGTCCCGGAGAGTTTCGCGGCGGCCTTGGGCAGGAGGCCTCGTTGACGAATCTTCGTGACGAGGCGGTGACGCTGTTTTTATTCGGTATGCGAACACGTGTTCCTGCCTCTGGATGTCTTGGGGGACAGGCTGGCGCTTTGCGTGTTTACGAGGTTGACGGTAAGCCGATTCCATCTAAGGGTCGAATTACGCTCAGACCCGGACAAACCTTGCGCATACAAGAGGCGGGCGGCGGAGGTTACGGCGATCCGCGGCGGCGCGATCCTCAGCTTGTTTTGGCCGATGTTCGATCGGGCGCTGTCAGCGTCGCAGCTGCCTGGCGTGACTACGGCGTCAGGGTTGAAGTTTGAAGGGAGCACGCGTGCAGATGAAGCCTCAATTATTGGACGACGCTCTGCTGGCGAATATTCGGTCTCGCTTTTATCACGTGGACTGGTGTCCAATCGCACGGGAGCCTCGAATTTTTTTTGAAAACGGCGGCGGCTCACTCAAGCTTAAAGCGGCGATTGCAGCCAGTGCAGAGGTCGAGGCGCTTCCAGATCAAGAGGCGCGCGATAACCCCGCCTCTGCGTATCTCTCCAACTTGCTTGAGCAGGGGCGTCAAGACTTGCACCTGCTCTTTGGGTCTTGCGAGCTCGGGGATCGACGAGGCCATGTCATCTCGGGCGAAACCGGTACGCGCTTGCTTTATCGCCTGATCAGAACCCTGGCGCTTGCGCTGGAACCCGGACCCATCATCAGCAGTACTCTGGAGCATCCGGCCAGCCTTGATGCGGCACGCCAGTGGGCGTCGAACACCGGGCGCAGACTGATCGAAGTGCCCTTTGACGCGATGACTGGAGTGATGACGCCAGCGCATTACGCCGCGGCAGTCACGCCAGATACCCGGATTGCAAGCATCATCCACACCAGCATGCTCACCGGTTTTGTGGCTGATCTGCCGGCTATCTGTGCGGCGATTCGAGCGGTATCACCTGATTGCTTTATCGTGGTTGACGGCATTCAGCATGCCCCTCATGGGGCGCTTACCGTTGCACAGTATGGCGCTGACGCTTACGTGTTCTCGCCGTACAAGGCGTTTTCCCGCCTGTCGTTGGGTTTCGCCTGGATCAACGATCGAGTGCATGCTGTTCCCCACGAGCACATGCTTGGAAAGCCCGGAGCTGACTGGGAACTTGGGTCCAGGGACCCAGCCTTTTATGCGGCGCAGTCGCAGGTGGTTGATTACTACTGCTGGCTTGGTCGCCACTTTACAGACAGCAATGAGCGTCTGGTACAGCTACGGGCTGGTTCAGCCGTAATGGCGGCACACGAGGCCGCGCTGGTCAACCTGCTGCTCAACGGTGATCACGAAGTTCGAGGCCTGGCCTGCCACGACGACATTACTTTAGTGGGGCCACCCAGTACTGAGGGACGCGAGGGCCTGGTCTCATTCACGCTGGCTGGTATCGATTCACCGACACTGGTTCAGCTGTTCGCACGGCGAGGAATTCGCGTGCACGCGCGGGTCAGCGACGGCTACTCTGGGCATATTCTGGGCGCACTTGGACTGGACGACTGCCTGCGGGTGTCGTTGAGTCACTACAACACACCGCAGGAGGTTCGCCAGTTTTTAAACGCTCTGAGTGAGATTCGCCATCAACGGGATTCTTCGGCCGAGCCTGAATCGCGACGGGCGGCGAAGGGATAAGAGCCGCCGCCTTTCCCCGACGCGGGGATAACGGACGACAAGATCATGGTCAGAATCAAAGTCGTAACCGTGAATCCAAGCGACCACACGATCGGAATTTTGTACAGGTCGATGATCAGCATCTTCATGCCGATGAAGACGAGCACTATCGCGAGGCCGTACGACAAGAGGTGAAAGCGCTCTTTCATACCGGCCAGCAGGAAGTACATCGCACGCAGACCCAGAATCGCGAATACGTTTGAAGTCAACACGATGAAGGGGTCAGTGGTGATGGCAAAGATTGCTGGAATCGAATCGACTGCGAAGACAATGTCGACGATTCCAATCAATAGGATTACCACCAGCAGGGGGGTAGCCATGCGTACCCCGTCGATGACTGTAAAGAAACGCTCGCCATCGTAGATATCGGCGATTTTCATACGGCGACGCAGGAAGCTCAGCGCAGGATTATTGTCCAGATCAGGCTCCTGTCCAGCGGCCCACCACATCTTGATGCCGGTGAAAACCAGGAAGGCACCGAACACATACAAAAGCCAGTGGAAGTGGGTGATGAGCCAGGCGCCGACCAGGATCATGACAGCCCTGAGCACCAGAGCGCCCAAAATACCAATCATGAGCACCCGTCGCTGATACTCCGCCGGCACAGCGAAGTAGGTGAACAGCATCAGGAAGACGAAAATGTTGTCGACCGCGAGTGCTTTTTCAACCAGGTAGCCCGTGACGAATTCGAGAACTTTGGTGTTCGCGGAGCCGCGAGTAGCCTCATCGTTACCCGTGCCGCCAAGGGCCCACCACAGCCAGATCGCAAATACGCCGGATACGGCAATCCAGATGATCGACCAGATGGCCGCTTCACGCATGGATACTGCGGCAGCGCCTCGACGGTTTAAAGCAAGAAAGTCAACGGCGAGGGCGATGACCACAAAAACAGAGAAGATCGTCCACATCAGTGGAGTTCCGACGGAAATCATGGCGAAACCTCAAGGTTCCGGTGCGGGTGGGCCGGTGGTGACTGGAAGGTGCCTCGGTCGGTCTTGCCGGCCACCTAAGATCTAAACAGGTGGCCTGTTGCGCCGGACGGATCAGATCAGACACCGCGCTGAACTGATCGTCGTATTGACGACGCTAAACATACGATGGCGTACCCTGATCGCCCTGCTTTGATCAGACACAAGCCGGTCGCATTCGGCTACTCCCCTTGCGGACGGGGCGAAGTATAGATAGGGCCTAAAAGGATCGCGCAGTAAGACCCTGGTGTGAGGGCGGTAGCCTACTGCGCAAGTGCGTTCTGAAAGTCTGATGCCAGCTTGATCAGAGCACGGTCTGATCCACGGGGACCAATCAGGCTCAGTCCCAATGGCGCGCCGTCGCGCGAGGCAAGAGGCATGGACAACTGCGGCAGGCGGGCAAGGCCTGCCACGCATAGGAGACGTATTGACCGATTGCGAAAGTCTTCCTGCGACGCATCGTTTTCGCTTCGAAGGGGTGCGATATCGGGCATGGTTGGAAGTACCATCACGCCGTTTTCGCCCAGCAACTCATCGAGATGTTTACAGAAGCGGTCTCGGTACTGACGAGCGGCCGAGACCTGCGCATCAGTGACTGAGCGTGACCACTGCATACGCTCGGCCACACCAGGTCCCATCGGGGGATGGTAGCGACTGATGAGCGGGCCTGCTGTCATCCAGGCCTCGAATCCCTGTATGTGACGGTAATGCCAATACATGTCCTCAACCGAGTCCAGAACAACGCTGACGTCCTTTAGGCCACCGAGTTGAGCGGACACAGTCTGCGCGAGTGGCTGCAACACAGTTCGTGCAGGCTCGCTGACCAATGCCCAGAGATCAGAAGGCCATAGAAGACGAGGTCCGCCGCTGAAGATGGACGAGTCATTTGCCAGCAGTACATCGGCAACTCGGGTGAATGTGTCGAGGTCGCGGGCAAACCAGCCGCAGGTATCCAGGCTTGGAGCCAGGTCCTGGCAAGCCTCAAGGCTGACACGGCCGTGGGTCGGGCGAATGCCCCACAGGCCGCAATGATTGGCCGGGCATCGTACTGAGCCCCCTGTATCGGTGCCCAGAGCAAAGTCACACAGGCGACTGCTCACCGCCGATGCCGACCCGGAAGACGAACCACCCGTGATTCGATCAGGTGCCGACCCATTGATCGGTTGCCCGAAGTGGGCGTTGTAACCCACCATGGAAAACGCAAATTCATCGGTAATGGTCTTGCCCGCAAAGCGCGCGCCTGCGTCAAGCAGGCGTGCGACGGTGGGCGCATGTCGTGTCTTAATGCCCGACATGGCCAAAATGAACGGGCTACCGCCGCCGGTTGGATAGCCTGCGACATCGAACAGATCTTTTACGCCCATGGTGAGTCCAGACAGCGGCCCGCTCGCAGCATGCTGAACGGGAACGGCGGGGTAGGGCATGAAGGCGCGTGCGGTGTCGTTGATCATGTTGAGTGCTGGGAGTGAGCTGCAGAGGTTGAAGATAGGCGAACCGCCTGTGTGCGCAGGCAACTGGCGGTGTGTCCGGTGTCAATGAGCGTCGCTTTCGGTACAGACTGTCGGCATTCGGCTTGCGCCCATGAGCATCGATCAGCGAACGCACATCCAGGTGGTAGGCGCGCCAAGTCGGGTGGGCTGCCAGCAATGGCCACCAACGGTTCGCCACGCTTCATAGCACCGTGGGCACGGCTTCGCAGCAAGGCTAGCGTATAGGGATGGCTCGGCGACTGAATGATCTGGCGCGTGCTGCCCGACTCAACGATACGACCGCCATACATCACGGCAATTCGGTCGGCAACTTCCACAGCGGCGCCTAGATCATGAGTTACGAAGATAATCGCGAGTCCCAGCTCACGCTGCAGCTCGCGAAGCAGCAGCAATACCTGAATCTGGACCGTAGCGTCCAAAGCCGTGGTGGGCTCATCAGCCAGCAATAGCTTAGGTGAGCAGGCCAGTGCCAGCGCAATCATCGCGCGCTGGCGCATGCCTCCTGACATTTCGTGGGCGTAGGTATCGAGGCGGCGACTGGGGCTGGGGATTCGAACCCTTTCGAAGAGTGACAAAGCGCGTGCGCGTGCCTGATCACGACTGACGGACTCATGCCGACGTATGGTCTCGACGATCTGTTCACCGAGTGTGTAGACCGGGTCGAGTGCGGTTAGTGGCTCCTGAAAAATCATCGCAGCCGTTTTGCCTCGAAAGTCGGCAAGGGCGCGGCGATTCATAGCCAGAACGTCAGTACCGTCCACATGGATGGAGCCCGTGACCTTCGTACGCTGCTCGGGGTTCAGTCGAAGAATGCTGCGCAGGGTAACACTCTTACCGGAACCGGATTCACCAATCAACGCAAGGACCTCGCCACGGCCGACCGAGAGATCGACGCCGTTGACGGCCCTGACTTCAGAACCACGCCCAGAAAATCGCACGTGCAAATCCCGGATTTCAACCAGCGGCTGTGATGGGCTAGGGGAACTGCTACTCATGGACTTATCCTGCCAGGCGCACCTTTAGTCGAACGAGAGGTGTGCCCCTGGGCATTAAAGGCGAGACAGGCGACCTGATGGCTGGCTGAAACCGATTCCAAGGGAGGTATTTTTCGGCTGCAATCGGCAAAAGCGATCGGGCAACGTGGATGGAAACGGCACCCGGTGGGGGGATTGATCGGATTGGGAGGATCACCCCCCAGCGGGACCGTTTCGGTCCTGTGGTCGGGGTCCATAGAGGGCATTGATGCGATCAGCGCACGCGTGTAGGGGTGTGCGGCCTCGGAAAACAGGCTTTCTGAGGGTCCGATTTCTACCACTTCTCCGAGATACATCACCATGACCCGATCGCTGACATAGCGAACCACATGCAAATCATGGCTGATAAAAATATATGTGAGCCCGTATCGCTGCTTGAGTTCAGCCAGCAGGTTAAGCACCTGGGCTTCGACGGACTTGTCGAGCGCCGATACGGCCTCATCGAGAATCAGTAATCGAGGCTGCACCGCGAGTGCTCGCGCAATGTTGACGCGCTGGCGTTGGCCGCCCGACAACTCATGGGGATAACGTCCCGCAAAGCGCTGGTAATCTAGCCCGACCTGATTGAGCAGTTCTCGTGCACGTGCGGTGGCCTTGCTTGCGGAGACACCATGAACACGGGCTCCATAGGCAATGCTGCTTTCGATGGTCATGCGGGGATTCAACGAGGCGTAGCTGTCTTGAAACACCATTTGCACCTGTCGCCTGAACTCTTTCAGGGGCAGTTCGCGGCTTCCAACCCGCATACCGTCGAAAATAATCTCGCCTGAGCTTGGGTCGAGCAGGTGCATTAACAGTCTGGCGGTGGTGCTTTTCCCACACCCGGATTCGCCGACCACACCCAGAGTCTCGCCAGCGTCAACACGAAACGAGATGTCATCGACAGCCCTCACCGACAGCTTGCGCAGGCCGACCAGGTTCTTGACCGGAAAGTGTTTAATCAGGCGCCGCACCTCAAGCAGAGGACCCGATGGCGACACGAGGGTAGGAGGCGTCGTCTGGGTATTGGCTGCTGTGTCTGATGCCGAGTTCATGTCTTAATGTCCATGGCCGAGCGCAGCGAATCGGACAACAGGTTAAAAGCGATGGAGGTGATAAAAATCATGACGCCAGGCAATGCCGCGATCCAGGGCTGGGTGTAAATCGCTGTACGTAGGGTATTCAGCATGAGGCCCCATTCGGGCTCAGGAGGCTTCACGCCAAGGCCCAGAAAGCTTAGGCCCGAGGCGAGAATCATGGAGACCGCGATCAGGCTAGTTGCGTACACAAAAATGGGGCCGAGAACATTACCCAGCACATGCACCCGTATGATCGAAAAGGCCCCCGCACCTGAGGCGCGGGCAGCATCCACATAGTCGCGGTGTCGAACCTGAGCTGTCACGCTCTCGGCGACGCGCGCGATCGGCGGTGTGAAGACGATGGTCAGTGAAAGCAGGGCATTAAAAACCCCTGCACCCAGAGCACCCGACAGTGCGATGGCCAACAGCACAGAAGGGAAGGCATACAGCACGTCGACCGTCCGCATGATCATGCTGTTGACCCAACCACCCACATAACCGGCGATCAGTCCAAGCGTTGTGCCCAGAATGAAGGCACACAGTACTGGGGTCAGACCCATAAAGAGCGACAGTCGCGCGCCCACAATAAGGCGGGACAGCAGATCGCGTCCCAATTCGTCGCTGCCCAGTGGGTATCCTGGAGAGCCAATCGGCTTAAGCCGTCCAAGCATGGAGGTCTTGTAAGGGTCGGCCGGAACGATCCAAGGTCCCAGGATGGCCAGAAGAATCAAGACCAGCACAACCAGGCCAGCACCGACCGCCACCGGGTCGCGCAGCAGGCGCCGCGCGGCGTTTTGCCAGTAGCCCGGCGAGCGCTGGGTCGGGTCAAGAGGGGCAGAGGCAGCAAACATGCGTGGCCCCATATCAGCCTCTGGCAATCCGTGGATCGATGATTGACTGCAGGACGTCAACCAGCAGGTTTAAGACGACGAAAAACAGCGCGAGCACCAAAATGGTTCCCTGTAGCAACGGCAGATCGCGTTGAAAAATGGCAGCGTTCAACAGGAAGCCTGTGCCCGGCCACGAAAACACCGTCTCAATCAGAATGGAGCCGCCTAGCAGGTAACCGAGCTGCAGGCCCATGACAGCCAACGCAGTAGGGGCCGTGTTGCGAACCACGTGCATAAAAACCCCAAACTCGGTGAGGCCCCGCGCTCGCAGCCCGATGACAAACTCCTGTTCGAGAATTTCGGCCACCAGTGCTCGCACCGTGCGGGCGATGATGCCCATCGGAATCACCGACATCGTGAGTGCGGGAAGAATCATGTAACGGATGTGCTCCCAATCCCAGGCCCAGCGATCCGATCCGCCCGGGCCGGCACCACTGGCGGGCAGCCAACCCGTCAGTGCCGACATGAGAATGACCAACACCATGCCCAACCAGTAGTGCGGCACGCTCACACCCAGGACAGCACTGGCTGAGGCGATTCGATCGATCCAGGTGTTGCGGTAATAGCCAGCGACAAAACCCAGAAAGGCGCCTATCGCGAAGCCGATTAAAGTTGCCAGCGCAGCTAAACGCAGGGTGTTGATGACGGCTTTGAAGACCTCACCGGCGACCGGCCGGTTAGTCGCGATGGAAGTGCCCAGGTCACCCTGAAGCGCACGCCAGAGCCAACTGAAAAACTGCTCGGGGTAGCTGCGATCGAACCCGTAAAGGCTGCGCAAGCGGCTGGCGAGCTCTGCCGATGCATCGGGCGGAAGAATGGATACCAGCGGATCGCCTGGCGCGATGTGGACCAGCGCAAAGCACACGAGCGCTACGCCCAACATAATGGGCAGTGCGTAAACAACACGTCTCAGAAGGTAAGAAAGCACCTGATCAACCTCGCGCCGGGTGCCAATGGCTCGGCACCCGGAATCGACTCTTACTGAATGCTCATCGGAGCGATGTCAATGAACCAGCTGCGCGGTTGAACCACGCCCTTGACCTTGGCTGCCATAGCGCGGGGTCCCACGTCGTGTGCGATCCAAACGAACGGAGCCTCTTCTACGATACGAGCGTGTAAGCGAGCCAGTGCCGCATCGCGTGCCTTGTCTTCGAAACTCGTGCGGGCGTCGGCAATCAGCTTGTCAAACTCGGCATTGCCGAAAAAGCCCCAGTTGTTCGAAACCGGTGGGAAGGTCTTGGTGGATGTGAAGCGCACCATGGCGAAGAATGGATCCATCGCCGCATAGCTTACGTTAATGGCGTGCGAACCGTTTGCTGTGGGATGCTTTGCGCCATTACGCCAGTTGGTGAAGAGCGTATTCCACTCGGTCACGTCAAACTGGACATCGAAGAAGCATTGTTTGAGGGACTGCTGAACAAATTCGTTCATGGGCAGGGGTTGCATTTGACCCGAGCCCGACGCAGAGATCTGCACTTTCACCTTGACAGGCTTGGCAGCCGAGAAGCCAGCCTCAGCCATGAGCTTCTTGGCTGCTTCGGGGTCGTACTTGATGTCAAATTTAGGATTGCCCCACCAGGGATGGGTTGGATCGACGGTGCCTTTGGGCACAGCCATCATGCCGCCCAGCAGCTTGACCAGTCCCTCGCGGTCGACACACAGATTGGCTGCATGGCGCACGCGCTTATCAAGCCACGGAGAGCCCTCTGCGAAGGACAGTTGCCAAGGCCAGACATGGGGCTGCTGGTTAGCATGAATCACGAAACCGCGATTCTTGATGGTTGCGATGGCATCCGGGGCGGGCGCTTCAATCCAGTCAACCTGCCCTGACAGCAGCGCGGCTGTGCGAGCGTTGGCTTCTGGCATGGGCAGCATGATGACCCTGTCAATCTTCGGGGTGCGGGCGGGATCCCAGTAGGTCTTGTTGGCCGCAAGCTCAAGTCGCTCGCGCGGCACGAAGCGGGTCATGCGGAAGGGGCCAGATCCTGAGGCATCGGCGGCAAATGCCGCCCAGGCCTGCTTGGAGCGCTCGGCTGCTGGCAAGGACGCTGGCGTTGCGTCAAACTTTTTCTGCCAGTGCGCAGGCGACGCCATGAAAAGGTTGGTGAGATTCAGAGGCAGGAAGGAATCAGGTTCACTCGTGGTCAGCTCAACCGTGAAGTCGTCAATTTTGCGCGCAGTTCTGAGTGTTGGCATGCGCGAGACGGTCACACCGATCTGGCTGGGGTCGTGGTGAACAGCGTCTTTATCGAGCACTTTCTGCACGTTCCAGACGACCGCGTCGGCTTTGAAATCCGACCCATCATGAAACTTGACACCCTGGCGCAGTTTAAAGAGCCACTTGGTCTTGTCCGTTGCATCGACTGCCCAGCTGAGCGCAAGACCCGGAATCAGTACCGAGGGTGCGTCGGACTTGGATAGATCCCAATGCGTGAGTGCGTCATACATGGGGATTCCGGTGAAGCGGTTACCCTCGAAGCCCTGGTCTGGCTGGCCAAGAGTCCGAGGAATATCGCCGGCCGTCATCGCGATTCTCAGCACTTTTTCCTGCGCGCTCGCTGAGGAAGTCCACGACAGTGGCGTTAAGGCAACTGCCAGTGCAAGGGCGGCAGCGGTACGTGACAAACGCCCCTTGGCGGTGGGGGCAATGAAGGAAGCAGGTCTCATCGTGACGATCCTTGTTAACGAAGGTAGTGGGAAGGAAAAAGCATGGGTTTGAGCGCTGGGCATAGGCGGCGAGTCAGGCCGTGGCCAGTGCGGACGCGACGGCGTCCAGTGCGCAATGAACACTGTCCAGTACGGGCACGGCTAGGTGCGGTGCAAGGTCTTGCGCCATGCCGAGAAGACCTGCTCCACCCAGAATGAGGCTTAGGGGTCGCTGCTTGCCGGAGGGAATCGACTGAGAAGCCGTTCGACAGGCCTCAAGCAGAATGCGCTTGGCGCCTATCGGGTCAGCGGCAAGCTCAGCGCCTGATGCCTCAACGGTTTCAATCACGCGTAGTTGACTGTGAAGTCCGATCGAAAAAGCCAGCCGCTCAAGCGGTTGCTTCCAGGCCGCGCCGCCGGTCACAATTGAAAAGGGTCCACGGACGCTGGCGGTACGCATGGAGGCCTCTGCCAGGCCCAGTACGGGACAGTTGGCCATCTCTTTCAGGGCAAACAGGCCCGGATCTCCAAAGCAGCCGATCAGAATCACATGCGGCTGTGAGCCTTGCTCGACTGCCCACTGGTAGGCATCAACGACCGAATGCTGCGCGACGGCCAGAGAGACTTCGCTGCTGATGTACGATGAACCGAAACGCGCGGTAAGCGCCTGCACCTCGCAAAGCTTACCCAGCCGCTCGCGCGCACAGTCGGCCAACTTGCGCGTGATGGGCTCGCTGGTGTTGGGGTTGATGAGCAGGAGCCGTTTCATATCTCTCATTGAGCAAGTGCAGTGCCCGCATTTCACCGACATGGTGCGCGTGTTTTCTGCGCTTGTCTGCGCAGCAATGGTGCACCTGTGTGCATTATTATCGCCAGCACTTGATAAGGATGCTCGGAATTGCACCTTTTTGGTGAGGGTGAGTGACTTTAGCGAATGAACGCTCCGTCAATCTCAATGGTGATCCCAGTGCTCGATGAAGCCGCTCGGCTCGAGCGCATGTTATCGGGGCTTGTCAGTCAGGCTGATGAGCTGGTGGTGGTCGATGGCGGTAGTCAGGATGGGTCCGTAGATCTCGCCTGTCAGCTGGGTGCGCGGGTGGTTGAACTCGGTAGGGCAGGGCGGGCTCTGCAGATGAATGCTGGGGCCACTCTGTGCTCTGGGGATATCCTGGTTTTCGTGCATGCTGATGTTGAACTACCGGTCGGTTGGCGCAGGGATGTAGAGAACGCCTTGAACTCAGGGCGGTGCTGGGGGCGTTTCGATGTGCTTCTTCAGTCTGAGCGGCCGATGGTTCGTTTGGTTGGGTCGGCTATGAATCTGCGTTCGCGTCTAACGGGTATTGCGACCGGAGACCAGGTCATGTTCATGACTCGACACGCCTGGAATGCTGTTGGCGGTTTTCCTTCGATCCCGCTCATGGAAGATGTTGCCCTTTCGCGCCGGCTTAAACAAATGGTGGGCCGACCCGCCTGTTTGCGAAGCACAGTTCAGGTGAGTGCGCGGCGCTGGCATGAAAGAGGTGTGTGGCGAACCATATTCTTGATGTGGACGCTGCGCGCACTGTATTGGGCGGGCGTCTCGCCGTCCCGGCTGCATGCCTGGTACTACGGACGGCCAGCCTCATGAACGACGAGGCGATCATTGTGTTCGCGCGGGTACCGCGCCTGGGAGAGGTCAAGTCGCGTCTCGCGGCACGCACGGGGCAAATGCAGGCGCTGGACATCTACCGCCATCTTCTGCGTCGCGTCCTGGGGCAGGTCGCGGCGGTTGAGCATGTGGTGCGTGAACTGTGTATTTTTGGCGATGACACTGAAGGCGAGTGTGCGTCGTTGGCGAAAGAGTTCAACCTGAGCTTGGCGGCGCAGGTTGGCAACGATCTGGGCGAGCGTATGTATCGAAGGCTCTTGCATCACACGCAACAGGGGCGACGTTCGGTTCTCATCGGTTCCGACTGTCCATGGCTGCAGTCGATTCACCTACGTCAGGGGCTTGAACTTCTCAAGATTCATGATCAGGTTTTCGCACCCGCCCTCGACGGTGGTTATGTTTTGGTGGGCTCGCGATGCGCCAGGCCTGAAGTGTTTCAGGGCATCGATTGGGGGTCTTCCCGTGTCATGTCGCAGACCCAAGATCAGTTGAACCGCATCGACGCAAGGGCGGGTTTGCTGGCACATTTTCGCGATGTCGACGATTGGGATGACTGGCTTGCCTGGCTGTCTGACTGCAAGCAGGCAGCATCGTCAGGTTCTTCGTTGAGCGTCCAGTGCAGCGATTGAGCACTGCGAATCGGCGCTGCAGGTCATGCACTATGCGGCCATGGACGGTGATGGTGCTGCTCTTTGCGCTGGGCATCAGCAACACTGTGGCTCAGACGCCGCCGCCGTTTTCAAGGTTTGGTCCAAATACAGTCTTCGAGATTCGGACCGAACCCGCATCCCATGAGTCGACGACTTGGGTTCATCGTCCCTTGCGCGGTATCAAATCTAACGGTGTACAGATACTTGCTGAGGCGGAAACTGAGCCCGTGTTGCAGTTTCAGGTGAGCCGGTCTGCGTCGGCCCTGGTGTACACCTTGCGTGCCGAAGACTCCAGGCAGTCTCCAAACCGTTTACTGGAGAAGCCCTGGCTGTGTTGGCGCTGGCGGGCCAGCGTGTTTCCGGTGGGGGCTGTCATGGGCGAGAAAGCCGGTGACGACTTTGCAGCTCGGGTATATCTGATGTTTGACTACCCGCTCGAAAAGGTTCCGGCATTCGACCGGCTGGGCTTGCGCATGGCGCGGCTGCTCTATGACGCTTCACTGCCTGCCGCTACGGTGGTCTATGTACTGCACGCCGGGCACGACCCAGGCGGTTTCGTTAGCTCGCCCTATACCGCCCGCGTAAAAATGCGCTCGGTCAATGCCAAGCCCTCAGCGGGGCAGTGGTCGCGGGTCTGTCGTCATGTTCCGCAGGACTTTCAATTGGCGTTTGGTGCTGAGTTCGGTGCTGGAGTTGCGCCTTTGCAGGCTATTGCTGTGGGGGCAGATGGGGATCAGACGTCAGCTGAATTTTCCACTGAGTTCGGCGATCTTGAGTGGCGCACGACGCCGTACTAATTATCGGGGGTGCTGCTGCCAGACCGTGAAGAACCGGGGCAGGGCAGAGCCCGCCCCGGTGGCGATGGCATGTGGTGGCTTAAGCCGCCAGCAGCTCGCGCAGCACGTACGGCAGTATGCCGCCATGCCGGTAGTAATCGACCTCGATCGCGGTATCAATCCGAGACAGCACCGTTACCTTGCGAGTGGTACCGTTGCGACCACGAATCGTCAGGACGATGTCCTGTTGCGGCTTGAGATCGGTGGGTACTTCAATATCGAATTCCTCGTCTCCCTTGATACCCAGTGAAGACCAGGAATCATTGCCCTTGAACTGAAGCGGCAGAACGCCCATGCCCACCAGGTTAGAGCGGTGAATACGCTCGAAGCTGCGTGCGACCACCGCCTTGATGCCTAGCAGTTGCGTGCCCTTGGCCGCCCAGTCACGGGACGAGCCTGTGCCGTACTCTTCACCACCGAAAACAATCGTGGGCGTACCCGCGGCGATGTACTGCATGGCTGCCTCGTAAATGGGTAGCTTCTCACCGCTGGGCTGGAACAAGGTAACCCCGCCTTCCTCGCGGCTGCCATCAGCAGCGGCTGGAATCATGAGATTCTTGATTCGAACGTTGGCGAAGGTGCCGCGCATCATCACTTCATGGTTACCGCGACGCGCGCCATAGCTGTTGAAGTCTGCCTTCATAACGCCGTTACCGACCAGATATTTGCCGGCGGGCGATGACTCTTTGATAGAGCCAGCGGGCGAGATATGGTCCGTGGTAATTGAGTCGCCGAAGAGTGCGAGTGCCCGCGCACTAAGAATGCCCGTGCTGGCAGCCGGCGGGGTCATAGAAAACTCTTTGAAGAAGGGCGGCTCAGCGATGTAGGTTGACGTGGGCCAGTCATAGACCTGGCCTTGGACACCCTTGATTTTTTCCCAGAGCTTGCCCGGGTTGTCTTTCACCTGGGCATAGTTGCCTTTGAAGACCTTGGGGTTCATGGCGTGCTTCATGAGCGCGTGGACCTCCTCGCTGGTCGGCCAGATATCACCAATGAAAATATCCTTGCCGCCCTTGCCTTGACCTAAGGGTTGGGTCATGAGATCGACCCGTACGTTACCCGCAATAGCGTAGGCCACCACCAGCGGCGGTGACGCCAGAAAGTTGGCCTTGAGGTTCGGGTGAATACGCGCTTCGAAGTTTCGGTTGCCCGACAGGACGGCGGCGGCGATGAGATTGTTCTGCGTAATGGCGTCGTTGATTTCAGTCGATAAATCACCGGCATTGCCAATACAGGTGGTGCAGCCATAGGCCGCCACGGAAAAGCCCAGCTTTTCGAGGTAGGGCAGAAGTCCCGCTGCCGTCAGGTACTCGGTTACCACGCGCGATCCGGGCGCTAGCGAGGTTTTGATGTGTTTACGCACCTTGAGACCAGCCTCGACCGCCTTCTTGGCGAGCAAACCCGCAGCCAGCAGGACGCCAGGGTTGGAGGTGTTGGTGCATGACGTGATGGCCGCAATCAGCACATCACCATTGCGCAGTTCAATGCCGCTGGGTGTGGTGACGGGTTTGTCGAGCGATTCGGCGGGCAGGTTGAAGCCGTTTTCAGCGATCGGCTTCGAAAAGAGACCAGCAAAGGTGGAGGACACTTTCCCGATTTCGATCCGGTCCTGCGGACGCTTGGGGCCTGCCAGTGACGGCGTGATAGAGCCGAGGTCTAGCTTGAGCACTGTTGAATAGTCGATACTGCCCGGGGCGGGCACCCCGTAAAGCCCCTGGGCCTTGAACCAGCTGGCGAATGCATCAATCTCGCCAGAGGTGCGGGCTGTGCCCTTGAAATAGTCGATGGTCTTATCGTCTACCGGGAAGAAACCCATGGTAGCGCCGTACTCAGGCGCCATATTGGCGATGGTGGCCCGATCGGGTACTGCAAGGCTGGCCGTGCCTTCGCCAAAGAACTCAACGAATTTACCGACCACCTTGGCTTTGCGCAGCATTTCGGTGATGGTGAGCACCAGATCAGTAGCGGTGACCCCTTCGCGAAGGCGGCCGGTCAGTTCAACGCCCACCACATCCGGGGTCAGGAAGTACACGGGCTGCCCGAGCATGCCAGCCTCAGCCTCAATGCCGCCCACGCCCCAACCGACCACGCCGATACCATTAATCATGGTCGTGTGGCTATCGGTACCGACCAGCGTGTCGGCGTAGTAAACGCCATCGTTACGCTTGTGCACACCCCGAGCGAGGTACTCGAGATTGACCTGGTGAACGATGCCGAAGCCCGGGGGTACAACCCCAAAGGTGTCAAAGGCCTGCATGCCCCACTTCATGAACTGATAGCGCTCACGATTGCGCTCGAACTCGAGTTTCATGTTGAGATCGAGCGCCTTGCCTGACCCGTAGTGGTCGATCATGACAGAGTGGTCGACCACAAGGTCAACCGGCACCAAAGGCTCGATCGTTTTGGGATTTTTGCCCATGCCCGATGCGACGTTACGCATGGCGGCCAGGTCAGCCAGAAGCGGCACACCCGTGAAGTCCTGCAGAACGACACGGGCCACAATGAATGGGATTTCGTCGATGCGTTTGGCATTAGCACCCCAATTCGCGAGTTGCTCGACATGCGCCTCGGTTACTTTCTTGCCGTCGACATTGCGCAGAACCGACTCGAGCACGATGCGGATCGACAACGGAAGCCGCTTGACGTTGGGAAACTTTCTGGCCAACGCCGGTAGCGAATAAAACTTACCGGCTTTGCCCGAGCTCAATGAGAACTCTTTGAGGGTGTTGAATGTGTTGTGCGACATGAAAAACCTCGCAGGTTAAGAGTCAGATGACGTACAGATCAACGTATTCGTTGACAGACATGGCCTCAAGCTTCTTCTGATCGAGGGACACGTCGAGAATGGCTTGCTGCTGCTTGGCCGGAAAGCGGCGGGCAAGATTGGTTCGGAATTTCGCCTCAAGCAAGGGTATGCCATCCTTGCGACGACGTTTATGTCCGATGGGATACTCGCAGACGACTTCTTTGAGCTTACTGCCGTCGTTGAACTCGACGGTCAGCGCGTTGGCGATAGAGCGCTTCTCGGGGTCGTGGTAATCCTTGGTGAATTTCGGGTCTTCAACGCAGACGATTTTGTCGCGCAGTTTGTCGATGCGGGGATCGGCAGCAATGGCATCCTCGTAATCGGCCGCAGTCAGTCTGCCAAAAATGATGGGAACAGCGACCATGTACTGGACGCAGTGGTCACGGTCAGCCGGGTTGTTCAGCGGACCCTTTTTATCGATGATGCGAATGCAGGCTTCGTGGGTGCGAATGGTGATGCGCTTGATGTCCGCTTCGGTTTTACCCAGTTTTCTCATCTGGGTATGAATGTCCATGGCGCATTCGACGGCTGTTTGTGAGTGGAACTCGGCCGGGAACGAAATCTTGAACAGAACGTTTTCCATCACGTAGCTGCCGTAGGGGCGCTGGAACTTGAACGCATTGCCCTTGAACAGCACGTCGTAGAAGCCCCAGGTCTTGGCGCTGAGGACCGAGGGATACCCCATCTCACCCGTCTTGGCGATCAGGGCCAGCCGAACCGCTCGGCTGGTAGCATCTCCGGCTGCCCAACTCTTGCGTGAGCCGGTGTTAGGTGCATGCCTATAAGTGCGCAGGGCCTGACCATCAACCCATGCGAGTGAGACGGCGTTAATGATCTCATCGCGCGATAAGCCCAACATCTGAGCCACCACAGCCGTCGACGCAACCTTGACTAGAACCACGTGGTCAATGCCCACGCGGTTAAAGGAGTTTTCAAGGGCGATACAACCCTGGATTTCATGAGCCTTGACCATGGCCGTGAGCACGTCACGCATCGTCAGAGGCTTTCGGCCCGCGGCAACATGGTTACGACTGAGCCAGTCAGCCACGGCCAGGATGCCGCCCAGGTTGTCGGAGGGGTGACCCCATTCCGCAGCCAACCAGGTGTCGTTGAAATCAAGCCAGCGGATCATGGTGCCGATGTTGAACGCCGCCTGGATGGGATCAAGCTGAAACTGCGTGCCCGGTACTTTGGCACCGTTAGGGACCATCGTGCCAGGCACGACGGGACCGAGCAGCTTGGTGCAGGCTGGGTATTCAAGCGCCTCAAGTCCGCAACCCAGCGTATCGATCAAGCAATTACGGGCCGTCTCATAAGCAAGCTTGCTGCTGACCTTGTACTTGATGACGTAATCGGCGATATCGGTCAGCACCTTGTCCGGCTTCGGACGAACGTTGGAGATGTGTGCGCTCATAGCGTGTTCCGTGCGTTGAGGTTGGAAGCCTTAAGGCCGCTTGTCGATGGTGACAAAGGTCTGATTCTCTGGGCCAACATAGTTGGCGCTGGGGCGGATGATCTTGTTGTCGATGCGCTGCTCGATGACGTGGGCGGCCCAGCCCGATGTTCTGGAGATGACAAACAGCGGCGTGAACATACTGGTGGGAACACCCATCATGTGGTAACTCACAGCACTGAACCAATCGTGGTTGGGGAACATTTTTTTGAGATCCCACATAGCGGTCTCGAGTCGTTCAGCAATGCTGAACATCTTCATGCTGCCAGCAGAGGTTGACAGCCGACGGGCCACGTCCTTGATGACCTTGTTGCGCGGGTCGGCAATGGTATAAACGGGGTGACCGAAGCCGATCACGACCTCTTTGCTTTCAACGCGCCGGCGGATATCGGTCTCAGCGTCATCGGGGGTTTCGTAGCGCTTCTGAATTTCGAAGGCAACCTCATTGGCACCGCCGTGCTTCGGGCCGCGCAGGGCACCAATGGCGCCCGTGATGGCCGAGTACATGTCTGAACCGGTACCAGCGATAACCCGCGCCGTGAACGTAGAGGCGTTGTACTCGTGCTCGGCGTACAGATTCAGCGAGGTGTGCATCGCGCGCACCCAGAGATCAGACGGTCGTTGACCATGCAGAAGATGAAGAAAATGCCCACCGATGGAGTCATCGTCGGTTTCGACCTCGATGCGTCTTCCGTTGTGACTAAAGTGATACCAGTACAGCAGCACTGATCCCAGTGATGCCATCAGGCGATCGGCAATGTCGCGTGCGCCCGGCGCTGCGTGGTCGTCCTTCTCGGGCAGTTGGCAGCCCAGAGCCGATACGCCGGTTCGCATGACGTCCATGGGATGCGCGCTGGCTGGAATGGTTTCCAAGGCCATCTTGACGCTGGCCGGAAGGCCGCGCAGCGAGCGCAACTTGGCCTTGTAGGCTTTGAGTTCGGCGCTGTTGGGCAGCTTGCCGTGCACGAGCAGATAGGCGATTTCCTCGAATTCAGCCGCTTCTGCGATATCGAGAATATCGTAGCCCCGGTAATGCAGATCGTTGCCGGTTCTGCCAACCGTGCATAAGGCCGTATTGCCTGCGGTTACGCCCGACAGTGCGACCGACTTTTTGGGTTTGACGGCTGTAACAGGCGTGCTGTCAGCTGACATGGTGTGACTCCTCCAGAAAATGCGTTGCCGGTCGCAGCCCGGCCATGCGAATCAACGGTTCTTGGCGAAGAGCTCGTCGAGCTTGCGCTCGAAGTCCCAATAGCCGATGGCGTCATAAAGCTCTTTGCGAGTCTGCATCAACGGTACGACACTTTGCTGCGTACCGTCACGACGCAGCGCTTCGTAAACCGTCTGAGCGGCCTTGTTCATGGCGCGGAACGCTGAAAGCGGGTAGAGCACCATGGCCACGTCAGCGCCTCGGAGCTCGTCGACCGTAAACAGGGGCGTTTGGCCAAACTCCGTGATGTTGGCCAGGATGGGTACTTTTACTGCCGCAGCAAACTGCTTGTACATGCCCAGCTCGGTCATGGCCTCAGGGAAAATACCGTCAGCGCCCGCCTCAACACAGGCGACGGCCCGCTCGATGGCTTTCTCAAGCCCCTCGACCGCGAGCGCATCAGTACGGGCCATAATGAAGAAACTGTCGTCGGTGCGGGCGTCGGCTGCGGCTTTGATGCGATCAACCATTTCCTGCTGGCTGACGATTTCTTTGCCCGGCCTGTGACCACAGCGCTTGGCACCCACCTGATCTTCAATGTGCATGGCCGCCGCCCCGAATTTGATCAGCGATCGAGTGGTCCGAGCGACATTAAAGGCCGAGGCTCCAAAGCCGGTGTCGACGTCAACCAGCAATGGAAGGTCACATACATCAGTTATTCGTCGAACATCTGTCAGCACGTCGTCGAGCACCGAAATACCCAGGTCAGGAAGTCCCAGCGAGCCTGCGGCAACCCCGCCACCGGATAAATAGGTAGCCTTGAAGCCCGCATGTCGCACCAAAAGCGCATGATTGGCGTTGATGGCCCCTGGAATCTGCAAGGGCTTTTCGGCCGAAAGCGCCTCGCGAAACTTCTGACCTGGTGTCTTGCTCATGGCGGCTCCTGGTGGCTAAGCGGTGTGGCCTCTAAAACTACGCAAGCAGATGCTTGATGCCCTCGCGCTCTTCATTTAGCTCTTGAAGGGTACGGTTCATCATCGTGCGGCTGAACTCGTCGATCTCGAGGCCGCGAACCATTTCATAACCGCCGTTTGCGCAGACCACCGGGAATCCGTACATCACATCTTCAGGGATGCCGTACGATCCATCAGAGGCGATACCCATCGTTACCCAGCGACCGTTGGTACCCTGGACCCAGTCGCGCATGTGATCGATGGCTGCATTGGCTGCCGACGCAGCAGATGACAGACCCCTGGCCTCGATGATGGCGGCTCCGCGCTTGCCAACGGTGGGGATGAAGCTGTCGCGATTCCAGGCCTCATCGTTAATGAGCGCTTTGACGGACTGGCCGCCGACCGTGGCAAACCGATAATCGGGATACATCGTGGGGCTGTGATTGCCCCAGACGATCAGCTTTTCGATGCTATCGACCCGCTTGCCGGTGCGTGCCGCAATCTGAGACAACGCCCGATTGTGGTCAAGCCGCAGCATGGCGGTAAAGTTTTGTTTGGGCAGGCCTGGCGCCGACTTCATGGCGATGTAGGCATTAGTGTTGGCGGGATTACCCACGACGAGAATTTTGCAGTCACGCTTGGCGCATTCATTGAGCGCGCGGCCCTGAACGGTGAAGATGGCTCCGTTGGCTTCGAGCAGGTCTTTGCGCTCCATACCCTTGCTGCGTGGGCGCGCGCCTACCAGCAGAGCGCAGTCAGCGTCTTTGAACGCGACCTTGGGGTCGTCAGTAATTACGACGCCAGCCAAAAGCGGAAATGCGCAGTCTTCAAGCTCCATGACCACGCCCTTGACTGCAGGCAGAGCGGCCGTGATGTCAAGCAGCTGCAAAATGATGGGTTGGTCTTTGCCTAACATGTCGCCGTTGGCGATTCTGAAGAGCAGGCTGTAACCAATTTGACCGGCTGCGCCGGTGACGGCGATGCGTTTGGCGGGTTTCGACATGGAGATGCACCCTCAGATGAATGGTTGTGCGGGTCATTGTTAAAGCGTGCGAAGTTTAGGGCTTACCCAGGGGGGTGTCAACGAAGTGATGTGTCTTATATAAGACATAAGTAACTGGACTCTCTGGACGTCCTGTGCTGAAATCACGAATATGACTGAACCAGCTTCTTCTTTCCTGGACGTAGCGCAGTCAGGGCCGCTCGACGCCACGCCCCGGTTTGCGCCGCTATATCGCCAGATCAAGATTCTGATCACGCAGGCGCTTCAGTCTGGCGAATGGAAGCCTGGCGAGTTGATTCCCAGCGAATCTGAACTCGCGCAACGCTATCGTGTCAGTCAGGGCACTGTGCGCAAGGCGATAGACGCCCTTGCGGCAGCCAATATCGTCGTTCGCCGGCAGGGCCGAGGAACCTTTGTAGCCTCGCACCTTGAAATGCGTACGCAGTTTCGGTTTCTGCGCCTGCGTCCGGATGACCCGGGTCCATCGGGTGCAGCGACCGGCGAGGCTGCGGTGCGCGAGTCCGGTGCTTCATCCGAGCATGCTCGTAGCGCGGCCGGACAGATGTTGCGCAGTCAGGTGCTTGACTGCAGGCGTACTCGAGCGCCGGCCGAGATTGCCCGTAGCCTGCAACTCAAAGCGGGCGATCCGGTGGTGTTCATCCGCCGCCGGCTGGATCTTGACGGCGAGCCTACGGTGCTCGATGACCTGTGGCTGCCCGGTACGCGTTTTAGAGGGCTGTCCGCTGAGCGGCTTACAAATTACGGAGGCCCGCTCTACGCCTTGTTTCAAGAAGAGTTTGCAACCCGCATGATTCGAGCGGTCGAGCGCCTGAAAGCGGTTGCGGCACCCGCAGAGTTTGCTCGTCTGCTGAAGATCAAGACATCCGACCCATTACTGCTGGTTGATCGTCTGACGTATACCTATGGTGATGAGCCGGTCGAGGTTCGACGGGGTTGGTGCATCACCGATCATCATCACTACTACAACGAGCTCGCCTGAGGGGCAGTGCGGGGAGGTCAAAAGGGGCCATAGGGTATCTGTCTTGGTGAAGTTCTGCGAGTTGAGTCAAAATAATCGGGTTTTGCATGGGAAGGATAAAAAAGCAATGAGCGAAACCGCCCAAAGAAGCGCGTCCGGGGGCGCGCGTCCGAAGTACAGAAACATTGGCATTGGTGAAATCGTCTCTTATCGATTGCCACCGGCTGGAATTGTTTCAATCCTGCATCGCATCAGCGGCGCGCTGATGTTCCTGGTGGGACTCCCGCTGGTGCTGTATCTGTTTCAGCAAAGCCTCTTGTCCGAGATTAGTTTCGGTCGCTTCCAAGCGCTGGCGGGGCACTGGCTCGTGAAGCTGGTACTGCTCGGTCTGCTGTGGGCATATCTGCACCACTTTTGTGCCGGATTGCGCTACCTGCTGCTCGATGTGCACGTGGGAACCGATAAGGGCGCGGCGACCCGATCAGCACACTGGGTTCTGGTGATCAGCCTTGTGCTGACCGCACTGGTCGCGCTTAAGCTGTTCGGAGTCTT
>JBDLQY010000015.1:0-4562 GCA_039800325.1 Pseudomonadota bacterium
CGATCAAGTGTGGCAAGGGCCAGGACACGCTCGCCATCGCGGTAGTGGGCGAATGCAATGTCAAGCTGTGCCTGCTCCGACCAACGGCTGAATGGGTGTCGGGCCTCAAGCTTCTCAAGAAGTTTGATTGCCTGCGCGAAATTCGATACCGAAAGCTCGTCTTTGGCTTCGGCATATAATTTTTCAGGCGACCAGCCAATGGTGTGGTCGGGAGGGTCGGTGGTGCTGCACCCGCTGAAACTGGTGACCATTACCGCCACCAGGCCCAGACATCGCAGCCCACCTGTCAAGCTGAGGGCACAGGTTCTGGCTCGCATGGTGAGGGCACTCAGCTTGCGACCAATTTCCCGAAGGGCTTTGCAAAAGAATGCAGTCATGTCGTCGATTATAGCGAAGGCCCTGGACTCGCAGGCGTTCGATCACTCCGATCCCGGGGCAGGGGCATCGCACGACTTGCTTGAAGTAGATGCGGCCAGCGGTGCCGGTGAGCGGGTAGATCGTTTTCTGGCGCGCCAGCTGCCGCGTTACTCAAGAACACGTATACAGCGCTGGATTGACCAGGGCGCGGTCCGGTGGGATGAACAGGTGCTGTCGTGCAGCTATCGACTGACCGGCGCCGAAACTATTCAGGTAGAACCGCAGCCCATCGAGGCCGACCACGCCTTCGGACCTGAGGCGGTACCCTTATCAATCATTCATCAGGACGATGCGCTGATTGTTCTCGATAAAGCGCCCGGACTCGTCGTGCATCCGGCAGCTGGCAATTGGCACGGCACTGTGCTGAATGGTTTGCTGCATCATGACGCCAAGCTGGCCAGCCTGCCTCGCGCGGGCATTGTGCATCGGCTTGATAAGGACACCTCGGGGTTGATGGTGGTTGCGCGGACTGAGGCGTCCATGTTGCGTCTTGGCCAACAGCTGGCCGACCGTAGCATGGGGCGGCGCTATTTCGCTCTGGTACAGGGTGCCGCGCCGATGACGGGTTCCGCTGAGGCGCCGATCGGACGTGACCCTGTGCTGAGAACCCGAATGGCGGTCGTCGATCCGCCGCGTGGAAAACACGCGCGAACGGATTTTCGCTGCCTGGCCAGCACCAGCGGGGTCTTTGGCACAGTCAGTCTGCTTGAGTGTCGTTTACACACAGGCCGTACCCACCAGATCCGCGTACATCTTCAGCATTTAGGGTTTCCGCTGGTCGGGGATCCGGTTTATGGGCGACGCTCGGATTTGCCCTTGGCTCGCCAGGCACTGCACGCCTGGCAGCTCAGCCTGAGGCATCCCGAAGATGGTCGTGAGCAGACCTGGAGGGCGGATCTACCCGAAGATTTTCAACGGCTGCTTCATCAGGTTGGTATCGAACTTGAGGCGGTCAAGGCGGCGGCTCAGCGCCCCTTTCAGCCTGCGAAGGCGAGCTCATGAAGCTGAACGCTGAGGCTGTCATGTCTGATCAGCCGATTTCAAATTGGCAGGCACCCCTCAGGGTAAAGACGCTCGTCACCACCCGAGAGGGCGGTGTCAGTCTTGGGCCCTATGGAACCCGGCAGGGCCGTGACGGGCTCAATCTCGGAGCTTACTGCGGTGATTCGGCAGAAGCGGTTGCCGAAAATCGACGCCGGCTGGCAGGGAGGCTGCCGTCGCCTCCGGTCTGGCTAAAGCAGGTGCACGGTGCGCGGGTGCACGCGTTGTGGGATGAGCCGCTGTCTAACCAGGCTGCCGGTACGGTCGATGAGCCAGAGGCAGACGCTGCGGTGACCAATCGCCCAGGGTTGGTGTTGGCCGTGCTTAGCGCCGATTGTCTGCCGGTCTTGTTGTGCGACCATCGCCAGCAGGTTGTCGCAGCGGCGCACGCCGGCTGGCGTGGGCTAGCCGCGGGCGTTCTTGAGGCAACGGTCACTGCTATGCGAGAGCGACTGCGGCCAGACAGTCGCATCATGGCCTGGCTGGGGCCAGCGATTGGGCCAAATGCTTTCGAGGTGGGAGAGGATGTCGTTCGCGCTTGTACCGACGGCATAGTCGGCGCCGCCCACCGTTTCGCGCCGGGGCGCGCGCCCGGCAAGTGGTTTGCTGACCTTCCAGGGCTGGCTGTCGATCGGTTGCGGTCTAGCGGCGTTGAGCATATCTCGGCCAGCGGCTTGTGTACCGTCAGCTGCCCAGACACCTTTTATTCACATCGGCGCGACAGAATCACGGGTCGGCAGGCTTGCCTGATTTGGCTTGAGCCGTGATGCTCGACTTTTGGGGCATGATGCTCGGGATCTGGGGCTGCTGCCCCGGCGATTCATCGACGGTGGCCGCGTGTTGAGGGGATTCGTCCGTAGCGACGTGTGCGGCCTCTTGATTGGCCTGTTCTCTTGCCAGACGGGCGCGACCGCGCTGCGGCGTACCCATTAAATAAAGCAGTATTCCCAGCGGAAAAAGTCCGTAGAACAAGAAAGTTGCGATTGCAGCGGTTACTGAGGCTTCAGAAGCCGCCATGAGCACGGTAACGTAGAGCCAGGCAATTGCAATGATATACATCAGGGGATACTCGCATCGTCGTTGACAAAAGCCTAGTACGCCGGAGAATGCCCCTCCAGTCTCAGTCATTATTCGCTTGAGGTTTCTTCATGCCTGTCAATCCCAAGGGTCATTCCGTGAAACGTCCGGCGGCCAAGTCGAGCTCCAAAAAGACCACCAAGGCGAAAGCCGGAGCTGCGCGGTCTGCCCGGTCCGCTGACTCTGAGAAACCGGTCCCTGGCGGTGTGGGGCGAAGCGCTAGGCCCGCTCAGGGTGAGCAGGCTCGGCGGGCCGATAAGCCCGGGCACAGCGAACAGGCCCGGCAGGGTGCGAGACCCGGGCAGGGCGAGCGTCCGGGTGAGAGCACAGGCGTGCACATTCCACCCGAGGTGTTCTCGCAGCTTCAAACCGAGTATCTCAATCGACTGACAGATGTGTTTTCAGGCGCGACGCCACCGCGCACCACTGACCGCCGGTTCGCAGGTGATGCCTGGTCAGGTACTCCCTTCGCCTGGGGGGCGGCTCTTTACAGTCTTAACGCGGAATATCTGCAAAAAATGGCTGATGCGGTTACCGGTGATCGTAAGTCGCGCGACCGCATTCGGTTTGCCATGCAACAGTGGGTCGACATGATGTCGCCTGCGAACTTTCTTCTGACCAACCCTGATGCCCAGCAGCGCCTGATTGAAACCCGCGGCGAGAGCCTGCGGGCGGGCATCACCAATATGCTCAACGATCTGCAGCGCGGCCGCATTTCGCAGACGGATGAGGCTGCGTTCGAAGTGGGGCGCAATGTTGCAACAACTCCCGGCGCGGTGGTCTTCGAAAACGAACTGATTCAGTTGATTCAGTACGAACCTGGTACGGCCCAGGTCGGCAGCCGGCCGCTCCTGATGGTGCCTCCCTGCATCAACAAGTTTTACATCATGGATTTGCAGCCCGATAACTCGCTGGTGAACTATGCGGTGTCTCAGGGTCATACCGCGTTCATGGTGTCCTGGCGCAACGTGCACGCCGATCAAAGTCATCTGACCTGGGATGACTATCTTGAAAAGGGCCTTTTCGAAGCCATCCGTGTCGTGCTCGAAATCTCTGGTCAGCCCACCATCAACCTGCTGGGCTTTTGCGTGGGGGGAACCCTGACCGCAACGGCGGCAGCAGCTCTGGCGGCCAAGGGAAAGCACTGCATTGAATCCCTCACGCTGCTGACCACCATGCTTGATTTTGAAGACCCTGGTGTGCTGGGTGTGTTCATCGATGACGCCTTCGTGGCTTTCAAAGACTCTACGATTGGAAGCGGCGGCCTGATGCCCGGACGCGACCTGGCGACCACGTTCAACTTTCTACGACCGAATGATCTGGTCTGGAATTACGTGGTCAGCAGCTACCTGAAGGGCGAGGCACCTCCTGCGTTCGATCTTCTGTATTGGAATGCCGATAGTACGAATCTGCCCGGCCCGATGTATTGCTGGTACATACGGCACATGTATCTTCAAAATCAGTTGCGCGAACCGGGCCGACTGGTCTGCTCTGGGGTACCGATTGATCTTGGCCGGATAGGGGTGCCCACGTATTTGTACGCATCGCGTGAAGATCATATTGTTCCCTGGCGCTCGGCCTGGGCGTCAACGCGACTGTTGAGCGGACCGCTGCGGTTCGTGCTGGGCGCGAGCGGGCATATCGCTGGCGTGATTAATCCGGCCTCTAAGAACAAGCGAAATTATTGGTCTGGCGACCTCGGTGCACCCACTGCTGATGCATGGCTTGATTCGGCTCAGGAAATCCCCGGCAGCTGGTGGCCTGACTGGGCGAACTGGCTGGCACAGTATCGCGGCAGACTGCAAGCTGCGCCGCGTTCTTCGGGGTCACGCCAATATCGGGCGATCGAGCCAGCGCCTGGGCGTTACGTGAAAGAAAAGGCCTGAATCCGCGTAGCCGGGTGAGAGGCCCTGCGCCTTGCATCCAGTCGAATCAATCAAATCGTTTTTTACTTAAGGGGTATCGTCATGAGTCAAAAGCTCGCATACGTCACTGGCGGAATGGGTGGCATCGGAACGGCAATCTGC
>JBDLQY010000016.1:0-6491 GCA_039800325.1 Pseudomonadota bacterium
TCCTGACCCAGCGACCTGATGAGCGCTTTCCCGCCGACGTTCACACCAGGCTTGCCGACCGACATGCGCAGGGGCAGAATCATCAGGCCCTGAACATCGCAGAACTTGATGCGCTGGGCGAGTACATGGTCGAGATTCGTGCAGCTGGCGTTGGGGACCTTATCGAAAACTGCCCTGATTGGGGTGGCACGGTGCTATCGCCCCAGCATCTGCAGGATCTGCGCGCGCATATGCTCGCTGCCGGCATTCCCGACGGCGATGCCAATTTCTCTGGCTATCTCATGGTTCTCGCCTCGGTCTACGCGCGACTGAGTTCGGCGGCTGGGTTTGGTACCGAGGATGAGTCGATCCAGGCGCTGCGAGGCTATAGCCATGCCTTGCTCAACCATGCAAAGCTGGTCGGTGATCAATTTTCAGGTGCTGATCGACGCATTCCCGAGGCACCCATGGTCGATGAGATCGCGCGCCAATTGCGTAGCAATCAGTGCGCCAACATTCTCAGCGCTGACGTCATGTTGCCGCTTGCCCGATTGCATGCTCAAGACATTTTTGAATGGCTTGCGCCCTCCGGATGGCGGCATCTCGGACCACGGGAAACCAACGTACTGCGAGCGCTTCGTACCCGGCTTGCCGCGAATGCGGTGGCGCCTGACCCCGCGCCGGTACAATGACCAAGACCCAGCGCGCGCGGCGCCCCCGAAACCCGGTGGCCAAGGCGGTGCGTACACCGCAATACCGCATGCGCACTGAACCCGACAAACGCCGGAAGCTGCTTGAGTCGCAAGACAATCGCAAGCGCCGGTCAGATGACGAGCCCGCCTGAGTGCTCAGATCGCTTAAATGCTCAGGTCGCTTACAGGTTAGGACGGTCGCCTGAAGAATCGCGTCGAGGATTCAGTCCGGCGTCAGCTTCCTGGACGGTGTTACCTTCAGCTCCCAGCCCTTGCGCATGGCGATGACATTAAAGCTTGGCAGCTCCCAAATGTCGTAGCCCAGCGCGCTGAGATCAGCGATCACCGCTGCATAGTCGGTTTTGTGCCGCTCAAAGAAAATAATGGGCTTCTGGGCTTCCAGCATCTTGAGCGCACCCTGAATAGCCAGATGTTCCATGCCTTCAACGTCAAGCTTGATAAAGGCACAGTGCTCAAGACCCAGTGAATCAATAGTGAGGGTCTGAATCGTTTCGACCGGCAGGTATGCGCTGCCATCGAAGTCAGGGTTTCGCACGTCCTTCATAAGTTCGAAGGCACCAAAATTTGCAACCTGGTTCAGATCGGGGCAGCGGACCTGCATGGTGCCCAACACGTTACTGACAGCGCCGTGATGAGTCCAGACATTCTGAATACCGTTCAAGGCGATATTGGCATTGAGAATCTGAAAAATCAGGCGCTGCGCTTCGATGGCATGAACCTTGACGGTGTAGCCGGGTATTGCATGTAGTGACAGCGAGTACACGCCCAGATTGGCGCCCGCGTCGACGATCTCAATCGGTTGATTCGCAGGATAGTGCCGCATGATCAACTTCCTGATGACATTGATGTACTGCAGCTCCCACTCACCCTTTTCGATCAGGTTTCGACCGACCATGCGATCGCCCTTGTTAACCAGCATGAGACCGTGATCGGTCTGGGTGAGTAGATTTGGAAATTTCATCGTGTTGCCACCGCCGTCTCAGCTTGTTTAGTCATTAAAAATCGAGCTCGGGCTGTATGGATGAAGGTACTGGCTCAGACGCGCGCCCTGGCCCTGCAGGCCGACCTTCACGAGCCGGATTTCGGCTGCCATGCCGCCGATAAATACGCTGAGCCTGATCGGTGGCTTCAGGCGAGGTACGCAGCCCCCATAAGCAGTCACGCGCCGCCTTGGCTACCACCTGGTGATCAACGATAGGGGCCGGGTAGTCTGATGTACCCAGCTCGGGAATCCAGCGAGCCACAAACGCTCCGGTAGGGTCTTGATCGTGCCGCTGCTTTTCGGGGTTGTAGATTCGAATGGTGTTAATACCGGTTGTACCGCTTTGCATCTGTATCTGCGGCCAGTGAATACCCGGCTCATAGTCAGTAAACAGTCGCGCCAGATGCTCGCCGGTGCTGCGCCAGTGCAACCACAGATGCTGACTGGCAAACGAAATCAGCATCGCCCGCATCCGAAAGTTGATCCAGCCCTCATGCCTGAGATAGCGCATGCAGGCATCCACAAACGGAAGACCGGTGCGTCCCTCGCTCCAGGCCAGCAGCCGTTCACGCTCGGACACGCTCAGCTCAGCCTCGTTGCGCAGACCGCGGGTGGCCGGATGCAGACAACGGAACTCAATCTCGGGCTCGGTCTCGAGTTTCTGAATGAAGTGGCAGTGCCAGTGCAGACGACTCTCGAAGCTTTTAAGGCTGGCCAGCATGGTGCGTTGATCGGGATGACCCTGCTCACGCTGCCACCGTGCGCGAGCCCTCCAGACCGCCTGGACGACTTCCCGAATCCCGAGGCTTCCCCACGTCAGGTGTGGCGATACTCTTGAGCAAGAGGTCTCGGCCGTGCCTGGACTGCTCATATGACTGCGGTAGCGCAGGCCTCGCCCTTCCAGAAAGCTGTTTAGCAGCGATAGGCCCTGACTGCGCCCACCCACCTGCCGGCCAGGGCACTGATCAGCGTGTGCCAGCGCATGCCAGCGCTCGATCGTAGACGGGCGCTGACCGCTATTGAGCCGGTCACAGACGTGCTTAATCGCCGGCGACAGTGGCTGAAACAACGGAACCTCGCTGGCAGCCACGGACATGCGAGCGTCCCAGATACGCGCCCAGTCATCACGCGATTGCAAGGCGCGCACCACATTATTCTGGGAATATTCCAGCCACTCGATGTCATTCTCGCGACACCAACGACGCACCCGTCGGTCACGCTCGAAACTGGCCCAATTGCCCGTCTCTTCATGACTGAGCAGCGAAAACCGACCCAAAGCCTGACGCAGGCTCGCAAGCACCTGGGGCATTTCGCCCTGCAAGACCAGCACCTGCAAGTCGTGCCGGCTGGCCTGCTGTAGCAGTTCGGCGAGACATTCAGCATAAAAGGCTGCATGCCGCCCGCCAACATCGGGCTGCGTCCACAGCGAGGGCTCGTACACCACCAGGCCCAGAGCGGGTCCACGCGCAGTGGCAGCCGCCAGCGCAGCATGATCTTGCAGGCGCAGATCGCGCTTGAACCACACAATCTGAAGATGAGCCATGGTGTGAAATTCGCCTAGGCGACGAGGCTGGTTCTCAGGCTTGCCACCGAGTCTGATCGACGACGACGCATCTCCCATATTCGCACCAAAGAGAAGGATGAAGTCGACCTCGTGATTGAAGCTGAGAGTAGCCGCGTCATTGCTTTCGCAACTGTAGCCTCATAGCGCTATGAATCGCCACTATCCGCACCGCTGAGGCCACTATCCGCACCGCTGAGTTCAGACTCCTTCTGTGTGGGCGACTCCAACCAAAATCCCATCGCTTCAACGGGCACTAACCACCTGACTCGTGAGTCATCCACCCCGCTGACGGGATCGGTCGGTCGGTCACCCGCTCCGGGGGAACCGTCGACGGGATCACGAGACTGATCGGGCTTAGGGTCAACTGGCGGGAGGATCGCTGGCGGGAGGATAGTTGACGGGGGCGTCGCGGGTGAAGGACCCGATTCGACGGTTGGCGGGTTTGCCGGCGTCTCTGTGACGATGCGATTAACCCAGCTGCTAATGGCTTCGGTACCATCAAGAGCGGGATTTCGGCCCTGTACAGTGAGTGTCATCGCCGCTTCGAGCAGCTGTTGAGTACTCGTTAAGCCCATGAGGGGTCTGACGACCTTAGACACGGATGCAGTCCCCGATGCGGAAACCCTTGACTCGGCTGCATCAACATTGGGACCCGCAGGCTGGACGTGTGTATTCACGGCAAGCGCATCAGCCGTCGACGAGAGTCTGCTCTCATTATTCGATACACCTTGTTCACCCATCCCACGCGTTCTCAAGAGACGATTCATGTGCTCCAGAGGCGAAGCGAAGCTTTGCGGCCCAGACTCAGCGTTGAGCGACTTTGTTAGCAGTGATGCTGCCATGGTGTCGGTACGACTCATCCATGTCGTTCCGGTTAGGCGGACAACCCGGCCGCTTGCCGAGAACACAGGCCCAGACTCATACACTGAACCCAGATCCGCGAGCAGGGCAACCATACCCTCGGAATCCGAACGAACACCACGCATGGAGATCGTCATGCTGTCTGGCGTGGCGATGACCACGTCTCCCCGCGAACCGTTGATCGCAGTGACCGTAGCATTAGGTGCGATTGCCCGCACGAGGAGACGATCGAACTCAAAACCACCGATACCAGCGCCAGCCTGCAGCACAAGCTCTCCATTGAACTCAATCGGCGCTGGTTTCTCGATGGGCAGGCCTCTGATAGCGCCGCCCGCCTCAAGTATCACCTGTTTGCCGATGAGACTCGTTCCATAGGCAAGGAGATCATCGGCCACGATCACGTGGACGCTGCCCGTCTTTGACTCCAGTCTTGACCCAGGCATGAGGGTGAGGCCGCCAAAAGTTCTCAGAGTAAGACCGTTGTGCGAGAGGACATCAACGCCTTCTATAGGATCGTTTACCAGCTTGAGGGATACCCCACCTGTCCTACTGGAAGCTTGAAGGTGTGACGCTTGGATCGTACCGCTACCGGTGATGGCACCGCCGGCGCTCACTTTCAGCCTGCCAGCCATGGTCGAGTTTCCGGTCACGGCTACCGTGCCAAGATCCAGCGCGTTGATGTCATTGAGCGTGAGCGCAGAAGCTTTTGCACTGACAGCGCCCTGGAAGTCGTTGGCGCTATCCAGCGTGATCGTCTGACCCGTGGCGGTAAAGCTCGACGCGCCAGCCACCGTCAGCACACCGCTGTCGCTGATTGCGCCGCCTGCGCTCACCGTCAGCTTGCCGCCCAGCATCAGCGGATCAGCCGCATTGAAATTGCGAGTCACAGTCACCGTGCCAAGATCCAGCGCGTTGATGTCATTGAGCGTGAGTGCGGAAGCTGTTGCACTGACAGCACCCGCGAAGTCGTTCGCGCTATCAAGTGTCACCGTCTGGCTCGCAGCTGTGAAGTTGGACGTGCCGCCTACCGCCAGCACACCGCTGTCACTGATTGCGCCGCCAGCCGTAATCGTCAAGTTACCGGTGAGGGTCACGGCACCCAGGCTCAGCGCGTTCACGTCGTTCAGCACGAGCGAAGCGGCGCTTGCACTGACAGCACCCTGGTAGTCGTTGGCGCTATCCAGCGTAATCGTCTGACCCGTGGCTGTAAAGCTCGACGCGCCGGCCACCGTCAACACACCGCTATCGCTGATTGCGCCGCCTGCGCTCACCGTCAAGCTGCCCGCAACATTCGAGTTCCCAAGCACAATGCTTGCGCCGGTATTCACGCGGGCCGAGCCTGTTGCGTGAAGGGACATTTCAACAGGCGCGGCACCGCTTTCAAGGTTGATGTCACCCGCCGTACTTTGGGCTGATACGCGCGATGCATTCAGCTTCAGTGGATTCGTTGTTGAACCCACGCTGGCAGCGGTCACAACATTGAACTGGCCCAGCATCAAATTCGCGGCAAACCCGGGTGTGGCCGAGAGCGCAAAGCTTTCGGCCTGCACGGTGAGCTCGTCCAAATCGAGGTCGACCCTATTACGAGCCGAACCAGCCACCTCAGCGAGAACCACAGCCTCACCACTAACTGAAAGGCTACCCTTCGGGCCAGCCGCCTCAGGCCCCTTCGCAGTCAGGGCGGTGACGCCCGTCCAACGGGTGCCTGTGCTTTGCCCGTCAAACAAGCCCTGTACAAAACTTACGGTGGCATTCGAAGACTTCACACTGACAGAGCCGGACCTCCCGGCCGTATCGGTTTCCAGTATGAGTTCACCCAGGAACTCAACGTCGATTGCACCCTCAATGAGCAAACGTCCGCCATTACGCAGTACGACTTGATCACTAAACACCACCTTCCCGCTTGCCTTGATGGTGATATCGCCATCGACAAAGACGCGCTCGCCAAAGGTGACATTCAGGGCATCACTGACCGTGAGTCTTTCGATATTGGACAGTGCATCGACTCGTAGTTCGAATCCCGAGGCTACACCCACAAAATCGCCCAGGCTCGAACGTGCCACGCTTAAGCGGTCACCAACTTTGTATCCTCCTCCGACCGACACCACGGTAACCTGGGTGACCGCACCGCCTTCGACTTTAATGTTGGCCGTCGCACCAGACCCGGTTCCGCCAAGCAGGGGAACTTCCTCGTACTCTCCGTCGGCGTAGCCATTCCCGCCACTCAGAAGTGTGGTGCCATTCGTGTCGCCTATACCGTCCCCAATCCGACTATTCAACGAAACGGTGCCGCCGTACGACGACAACACCAGGTGATCTGCCGATCCGGTGCTGCCATTCACACGCCCGGTGACCAGAATGTCACCTGGCAGACCGATGTCACGATCGCCTG
>JBDLQY010000017.1:0-3914 GCA_039800325.1 Pseudomonadota bacterium
TGATCACCCGCGGCGCAGCAGTTGCTGGGTCAACACTGCCAACAGCAAGGCTGTAAAAGCCAACCACCACGCCAGCGTGGCAACACACATAGGTCTGCGCACTGTTTGACTTTTGATTGACTAGGGCAAAGCGCTGCAAAAACTGATTAAGTGCGGCGTGGCCACAATCAAAGGACTCAACAGCATCCGAGCCGGCCAGTTTGCGAACTGGCTCGTAAGTCCCTGAACTCAACCCAACAGCCCCGGCTCAGACAAAAGCTTCTTGAGCTTGGGCTTAGCGGAAACCGGTCGATCAAGCGCTGCCTGAAACGCTTTCCACTGCTGAGCCCCCAACTCGAATCGGGTACGGTCAGCCAGCGTTTGGTTGGCTGCGGTGATGCCTGCATCAAGCAAAAACTCGCTCACGTTCTTGTGCGCCACCCTTGCGGCTTCCTGAAGCAATTGCTTAACCGGTGGGCTGGCGCGGACATCAATCCGCTCGGACTTGGAAGGGTTGGCTGTGGCCATGGGGCACCTTTTTTATTTCGATTGACCCGATCATAGCGTCCGGACAATGTCACGACAAGCACGAGGTTTGAGACGGCTTTCAGAATGGACGGCCACAGGTTCAGTCAGGAGCCTACAACGCAAAGCCGCGCGTGGTGCGGGGCTCAGGGCGCCTTCGAAGTCCGCTCGGCAGGTTCGAAGGTCTTGATCTGGCGGGCCAGAAGCGATTGTTTAACTAACTCGCTCAGTTTTCCGCCCCCCGGTTTTTATTGGAACGGGGGATTCGATCTCACAAGCAGCTCTAAGCCAAGCTTGACAAAATGTTTCCTATGGGATACGTTTAGGCATGATCCAGATCCAGCAAACTGAAGCCTACGCTAAATGGTTTTCTGGACTGCGAGACCGAGTCGCCCGTGCCCGCATCGATGTCCGCATTCGACGCTTGTCTCTGGGCAACGCCGGCGATGCCAAGCCGGTGGGCGATGGCGTGTCGGAACTGAAAGTTGATCACGGGCCCGGATACCGAATCTATTTCATCCAGCGCAGCGAGGTCGTGATTGTCTTGCTGGCCGGAGGAGACAAGTCCACGCAGGACAAGGACATCCGCAACGCCAAGGCCTTGGCAAAAGATTTTAAGGAGTAGTGACCATGCCCAAAACCAAGACACGCATCTGGGATCCTGCCGAGCACTTGATCACCGAAGAGGACATGGCAGCCTACTTGGAAGCAGCGCTTCAAGAGGGCGACGCTGCACTGATTGCCGCTGCACTCGGCGATATCGCGCGCGCCAAAGGCATGAGTCAGATTGCCCGCGACGCGGGGCTGGGGCGAGAGAGCCTCTACAAAGCGCTATCGGCTGACGGCAACCCCGAGTTTGCGACCATCATGAAAGTCGTTGCTGCGCTGGGGTTGCGGCTGCACGCATCACCGCTCCGGGCGGCAGAGACCTAGGAGAACCGCCAAAGAGTAGTCCCTGCGAGCACAAGTGGCAGTTAAGGAGTGAACCCTGTTTGGTACGGATGCTGCCGTCCGAGAGATTCAGGCTGAAGGCAACCGAATATGCAGGTAGAAGGTTGTCTGTTTATATCTAATCGGATATGGTAAAAGTGTGAAGCCAATACGGTTCCTGGGCGACTCGCTCAAGCGTCTTCGGGAGTTCCCCGAAGACGCACGGCAGGACGCCAGCTATCAGCTGGAAAAGGTCCAGTGCGCCGACCAGCCAGACGACTTCAAGCCGATGCCAGCGATCGGCAAGGGCGTCGAGGAACTTCGAATCTGGGACGAGTCAGGGACTTAGCGCGTGATCTACACCGCGCGACTGAGGAAATGTGTGGCTGGGTTGCATGGGTTTCAGAAGAAGACCCAGACGACGAGCCTTCGGGACATCGAGTTGGCACGAGCCCGATGGACCGCATTGCCGAAGGAGAATTGAATGAAGACAGCAAAGAGCACCATGAGCACTAAGCCTACGCAGCCTGTGGAAACCTTCGCTAGCGTCTGGGACGCCCTGGCCGACACGCCCGAGCAGGCGGCCAACCTGCGCGCACGTTCAACCCTGATGCGTCAGATCGCTGCCATCGTCAAGGACAGCCACTGGACCCAGACGGAAGCTGCGCAGCGCTGCGGCGTGACCCAGCCGCGTATGAACGACCTTCTGCGAGGCCGGGTCTCGCGCTTTTCGCTGGACGCGCTTGTCAACATCGCGACCGCGATGGGGCGGAAAGTGCACTTTGAGCTGCAGACGGCGTGAGCCCTATCTGCCGAGGGTCATCGCTTCAGTTTACCCGGTAGCGGCTAATGGTTTCAGGCCTGATCGTAATGCCAAGGCCAGGCCTGGTCGGGATCGGCACAAAGCCGTCGACCAGATCAATCGGCTCCGTCACGAGCTCGCGTCGGAAGGGGTGCAGCGAGCGGTCGTACTCAAGCACTGGATCACGGGCAAATACCGAGTGGTGGGCGATTGGCAGTGCTGCGATCACCTGCAACGAGGCGGCCTGAGCGACAGCCGAGCCCCACACATGAGGATTGACTTCGATGCTGTGGGCCTGTGCCAGTGCGACGATATGGCGTGCCGCGCTAATGCCGCCGCACGAGCCCAGGTCGGGCTGAGCGATATCGACCGCATGTCGACCGAGAAGTTCGCGGAATCCGAAAAGCGTGTGTTCGTTTTCGCCGCCGGCGATGGGCGTGCGCAACTTGGAGCGCAGTTCGCAGTAGCCCTCAATGTCTTCGGGCACAACCGGCTCTTCATACCAGCGCAGATTCAGATCGTCCATGAAATAGCCCAGACGCAGCGCCTCTGCGCGACCATAGGCATGGTTGGTATCAACCATCAGGGTCACGCCACAACCCTCGACAGCCCGTGCAACGGCGGTCAGTACGGCTATGTCGTCATCTACGCCATAGCCCAGCTTCACCTTCATCAGCCTGAATCCAGCGGCATGGTGGGCAAGCGCTTCTTCGGCCAGACGCGCGCTTTCTCCCTGACCGCTGATGCGGTAGAAGCCCGTGGCATAGGGCTGCACGCGGTTGCGAAACGCCCCACCCAACAATTGATACACCGGTACGCCATAGTGTTTGCCGGCGATATCCCAAAGCGCCATATCGACGGCGCTGATGGCGGCAATCACCGAGCCCTTGCGCCCGTAGTCGCGGCTATGGTGGTACATACGATGCCAAAGCACTTCAGTGGCCAGCGCGTCCTCGCCGATGACCAACGGACCCAGCGCATGCTCGATAACCGCGGCTGCGATCTGAGGGGGTTCCAGGCCTTGTGCGAAGGCCTCTCCCCAGCCTGTTACACCACTGTCTGTCGTCACCTCAATCAAAGTAGCCGAGCGGCGGTGAACCCAGCCCTGCGAAAACGCAAACGGCTGGGCGAGCGGGCTTTGCAGGACGTGAACCCGAATCGAGACGATTTTCATGCGCATGACTCCACAGATGGTCTGGATGCTTTGCCATCGAATAATGAGGCTTTTTCAGAGAACTGGCCAAGCCTGTCTGCGCCGTAGCGCCGTTGCCTTTACCTGAGCTCGGACTCACAGGATGAGCCTGCACTCAACCTCCCGCCGCGCAACTAGCCCCGGTAACACTCGCCCACCACCATACACCCAGCGCCGCAATTCTTGCTGAGCGGCAGCCCAGTCGCGTTGGTTGATTCGCCGCCGCAGCGTTGATGTCTGCAACCGACCAGCACCGAGGTTAAAGGTAAAGTCAACAATAGCTGCCAACCGAGACTCTGACTCCGAGGCTAGTACCGGACAGAAGCGGAGCGTGGCTTTCATAGCGATAATCAAGTCTTGGGTCAGGTAGGCTTGCGCCTTAGCCTCGGTAATCGCTGGGTGGTCAGGATCACAAAGCCTGCCATAGCCAATCGTCCAGTACCCCGCCGGACAGATGTAGGGATGAGCGCGGCCCGGATCGTACCT
>JBDLQY010000018.1:0-17542 GCA_039800325.1 Pseudomonadota bacterium
CTTTAAAGTCTTGCTCGGGCGGAACATTGGGCATGTCAACGCAGCGCCCGGTTACATCGAATTTCCAGCCGTGATAAACGCAGCGAATACCGTCTTGTTCATTGCGCCCCAGAAACAGGGAAGCACAGCGATGCGGACAGCGGTGATCCATCACGCCAACCCGGCCACTGCTGTCGCGAAAGGCAATCAGGCGCTCGCCCAACAGCATCAGCCGAACCGGATCACCATCGGCTTTGAGTTCAGTCGACATCGCTGCCGGAAGCCAGTACTGTCGCATCAGCTGACCCATAGGAGTGCCAGGGCCGACGTGGGTGAGAGAGTCTCGATTGGAAAGGGGCGCAACGGAAGCGTTCATAAAGACAGGTCTCCCTTGGATTCATTGCCCACTGGTACCAGGCATGTCGGCTTGTCGATATTCAGGATGATTCTCGTGCTTGGTTCATCGCTTGCGAAGTAGGGGCAGTTCCGAAATAACGATGGCGTTGCAGTTCCTCAAGAAATCGCAGGGGTGCATCGCGCCAGCCTTCGATGATGGCTGGCGGAGTATCCAGCACCATCAGTCGGTTGTCATGTGCGGTGAAAACAGGCCAGTCGGGCTGGGTGCCTGCTTGCGGCGCGCAAGCTGAGATTTGAGGTAGTTTAGGCTTACCGTCGCGTGCGAAAGACGTCCAGGCCGTCTGCATAGAGCGGCTGATGTTGAAATCGGTGTCATCCAGGCTGATGCCGGTCGCAGCGCGCCAGGCATCTAAATTGCCAAACACATAGGCCACTTCGTCCCCGTGGTGCGGGCCATCATGAGCCCCGGGACGACGACGTCTGAACAGATAGCGCCAGACCGACGTGTTTGCGCGCGCTGCAGCGCAGGCAAACTGGTCAGCTCCATGATTGAACTGTGTGTCCCCAAAAATCTGAGCAACGGCAGGCCTCACGTCGGCCTGCGTCGAGACGGGATAGAGCGAGAGCGCTTGATCGGCATGCAGGCCGAAGCCTTCACTGATCAGCGATCGCCATTGCGTCGTGGTTTCGATGGTCCAGTCGGCCGTGAGTTTGGTGCCCTCATCGGCGTTGGTGCCGATCATGAGCGGTATCGCCGCCAGGTCGCCCGCCTGCAAGGCCGGCCACTCGTCCTGACTGATCAGTGCACCGTCTCTAATCGGTCGTAAAAGTCGCGGCGTAGTCAGCCCGCGCATGCGCGGTATGAGGCGCTTGCTAAGATCGAGCAATTCGCGGGTGGAGCGTTCGCGCAAGTCGCCCGCGGTTGCAGCCAGGGTTACCCCCGCCTTGCAGGCCTCATCAAGACTACATAAAGGGCGACAAGCGCCCGGGCTTTGCAGTATCGCCTGGCTGAAGAGCCCGCGGGCCTGTTGCGCCAACAGCAGTAAAGCGATCGAGGCCGAGCCGGCGGAGCAGCCAAATACGGTGACGCGGTTCGGATTGCCGCCGAAGCGGGCAATGTTCGACCGCACCCAGCGCAGTGCTTCGATCTGGTCAAGAAGGCCATAGTTACCGGCGCTGCGTGCATCGGACTCGGCCACGAAGTCGGGGTGGGCAAGCCAGCCGAAGATACCGGTACGGTAATTAACCGAGACCACGACCATACCCGCGCTGGCGAGTTGCGTTCCGTCGCTGCGCAGATCAGAGCCACTGCCGCCGGTGAAGCCACCACCATGCAGCCACACCATCACGGGCAGCAAGGCCTTATCCCTTGTTTCGGGTACCCAGATATTCAGGGCCAGACAGTCCTCGGATTGACCCGAACCCCGCAGCAGGGCACCGGGCGCTTGTGGGCAATCGGGGGCAAAGCGAGTGGCATCGAGCACGCCTGTCCAGGGCGCAACGGGGATGGGTGGTCGCCAGCGACGTTCACCCGTCGGAGCGGCCGCGTAGGGAATGCCAAGAAATCGTTGCACAGGCCCTTCTTGCCCGCGAATGAGACCTAGCGGGGTTTCAATCTGTACGCCAGGGACGGTCATGATTGGATTCCTGGATCGGGGCTTCTGCCTGGCACAGGTTTGCGAACGAGTTTGACGGGGTGTCGGCCATCGGTCCGGCGCGTCAGTAACCAATGCGCGAGGCTGCGATCCATTTCATCAGAGTGCTTGGGAAACCAGCGCGCGAGCTCAACTGCGTAGCGGCGTGCTTCGCTGGGGTTTCCGGAGGCAAGCAGTGCACGAACCTGCTCACCTGAAGCAAGCACGGCGCCGTGTTCTTCAAGATGGCAGGAAGCGCCTGAGTAGCGCGTGTCTCTCATCTGATGCGCTTCCTGATCGAAGTGTCGCCGGGCGTGTTCCAGAAATGCATCGAGTGCTTCGGCAAGTTCCTGGTCGCTGCTTTGCAACAGGCGGTTCAGAGCCTCACTGAATTCATGATGCATGGCATCGATATCGGGATGCCCAAGGGCGAAGTCATTGCGCCACTGAAACCCCTGCCTATGAGCGGCGTCAGGGATGGCGGAGCGATGGGCGGCGTCGGTCGTCATGATTTGAAACGCAGGAAGAAATTGCCGTGGACAAGCTGGCGAAGGGACTCCTATACTGCCTCAAAACTCTGGGGAGACGTGAGCGTGCTCAGCAAAAGCCAGAATGAGCTGCTGTGCCGGGTGGGTCCAGGCACGCCCATGGGGCATGTTTTTCGACGATTCTGGAATCCGATCTGCATGAGCGATCAGGCGCCTGCGCCCGATGGCGATCCCTTCAGGCTTGAAATTCTGGGTGAATGGCTGGTGCTGTTTCGCGATAGCTCTGGCCGCCTGGGCCTGCTACCCGAAGAATGCCTTCATCGTGGCGTGTCTCTGGCGATTGGCCGTGTTGAAAACGACGGCATCCGCTGCCTGTATCACGGTTGGAAGTTCGGCGTAGACGGATCAGTTCAGGAAACGCCCAATCATCCTGACGCTCGCTTTCGCGAACGTTTGCGTGCGCCTGCTTATCAGGTGCGGGAGAAGGGTGGTTTTGTGTGGGCTTATATGGGCGATGCCGATAAAACGCCCCCGTTTCCGCGCTGGCGTTTTTTTGATTTTGACCCAAGCCATGTCAGACGGGTACGGCTGTATGCCAATGTGAATTACATGCAGCAGCTTGAGGGCGGCACAGACACGTCTCATGTAGGCGTACTACACTCAAATTTTGCGCGTCCCAGTTGGATGACGGGTAGCTTCACAGCGAATGAAGACAAAGAGAACCCGGCCACCCTGGCCACCGGAGACCTTGCTCCCGAGCTTTTCTGTGAAGATACTGAGTTTGGTTTTCACTATGCGGCTTTTCGCAAGCTTCCGGCTCGATCGGATGGGTCTATTGATCCACGTCATAACGTGCGGGTGGTTCCGGTCATCATGCCGTCCACGCGGGTGATTCCTGCGCCGGCCATGCAGTACCTGATCTTCGAGATACCCGTCAACGACACGCGCACAGCCACCTTCGGTGCGACCTATCGCCTTGATGGCGGACCGGTCGACGTGCACCGTCTTAACGAAATCAGCGGCCGACATGATCCTGACCTGCTGTGTCCGGATACTTTTGAGTATCGCGGCAGCTGGACCAATCTTTTCGGTCAGCGACGCGAGTCAATGAAAGAAAACTGGTCGGGTATCAAGGGCGTTGTCATGGAAGACATGGCCATGGCCATGACACAGGGCCCTATCGTTGATCGCAGCCGTGAGGTCTTGGTCGCGGCCGATAAGGCGGTGGTTCGGGCACGTCGGCAGCTATTGGAATCGGCCCGACGCTTGTCGGAAGGCGGTGAGGCCATCGGCGTGGGTGCTGATGTTCACGACATCATCGCCTGCGATGAAAACCAACTGCCCGACGAGGCCTGGCAGGCGTTGGTGCCTATGCACGGACCAGCCCGTGTATCGTCTGAGTCAAATGTAGAGGAATGACATGATCGAGCGTTTTTGTGGATGGTTCACGGATCGCCTGGCGCATGCGCTACGGCTGGCTGTGCTAGTGTGCGCGACTCTGGCAACCATGGGTATCGCGCAGGCTGTGCATGCGCAGGATTGGCCCAATAAGCCCATCCGTTGGATCATTCCTTTTCCACCGGGTGGGCCTGCAGATATCAATGCCCGCATGCTGGCGCCGAGACTGGCTGAGCGTCTGGGTCAGCAAGTCATTATCGATAACCGACCCGGTGCCGCCAGCAATATTGGCTATGAGGCAGCGGCTAAGTCGCCCCCGGATGGGTACACCATGGTGATGGGTGTGGCCGGCATGGTCACCAATCCGCACCTCTACCGCCTTAACTACGATCCGCTTAAAGACCTGCAGGGGGTCGGTGGCCTGGTCACCATTCAGATCGTACTGGTGGCACATCCAAGCTTTGCGCCTAATAATCTCAGTGAAGTGTTGGCCTTTGCCAAGCAGAAACCCGGCGTCGCACGTTGTGCCTGGGGCGCTTCTACCGTTTTGCAACTGGCCTGCGAAACAATTCGACTCGATGGCAAGGCCGATATTGTGGTGGTTGCTTATAAAGGGAGTGCGCCAGCGCTGAATGATCTATTGGGTGGCCATGTCGACATGATGTTTGATGTGCCTAACAGCTCGGCGCCGCATGTTCGCGCAGGTCGCCTCAAGGTACTGGCCACCACCAATACCGCCAAGGGGCAGCCACCTTTCCCCGATGCGCAACTCGCCAAAGAGGCGATTCAGGGATTTGAGATGGAAACCTGGCAGGGACTGTTTGTGCCTAGCGGTACCCCTCAGGTGATTGTTGATCGGCTTAATCGGGAGTTGAATGCTGTATTGGCTGAGCCCGAGATCGTCAAGCGCGTCAATGACGCCGGGCTTAGTACGATTCCCATGACCCCGGCAGCTTTCAATGAGATGGTGCGTCGCGATTTCGATCGCTATGGTCGTCTCATCCGGGCGGCAGGTATCAAGGCTGATTAATTGGCGGGCTATGATTCAGTGACTGAAGGCTTGATCAGAGCCGTCCAGCAGATCGGTCCTCATTTCAATCCTGAGGTGTTACGCCAGACCCGGGATATTTATAGACCCCATATCGCGGCCACGGATGCTTCAATTCGCGTCGATCGCGATCTGGCTTACGGGCCGCATGCGCGTCATCGCCTCGATCGTTATCGCTGCGGGACCGATACCCGTCCCCTGCTGGTGTTCATACACGGCGGCGGATTCGTAGCGGGCAGCAAGGATGAGGATGGAACCTTTCACCGCAATGTCGGCGAGTACTTTGCGCGTCATGGCTATGTCACGCTCGTGCCCAACTACCGTCTCGCGCCGGCTGATACCTGGCCCGCAGGCGCGCAGGATGTGGGTAGGGTGTTGCAATGGGCAAGCGCGCATGCGGCAGAGCATGGAGCGCACCCGCACTCAATCCGAGTGATAGGTCAGTCGGCGGGCGCCTCCCACGTGGCTACCTGGCTGTTTGATCCGCAGTTGGCTTCCGAACGTGGTCCCGACGTATCAGCGGTTGTGCTGATGGCGGGTATTTATTCAGCCCAGGATTCGCTTGCCCCGCCCATACGCAGCTATTTCGGCGAGGACGTTAATACGTACGCCGCGCGTTCGCCCGTCTCGCATGTGTCAGCGGCAGGCCCCCGCGTGTTGTTGACCATCGCTGAATTTGATCCCGGGACAATGGCTCGACAGACCTATCTGATGGCGGCAGCGCTCAGTCAGGCGCGCGGGTCAAGCGCGAGATTACTCTGGTTTGCGGGCCACAACCATGTATCGACGGTTCAGAGTCTGGGATCGCCGCAAGACGATGTTGGACGCGCTCTTCGCTTATTTTTGGACGCATGAGAATTAGCCAGCGTTCAGGGATGTAACCGGGCCGATCGGACGCCCTGTTGACTTAAGGTGTGCTGCCTCGGCGATGTTGACGGCATGGTCGGCGATGCGCTCAACATTCTTCACGCAGAACAGCAAATGCACATAGTCGCCGATTTCGAGCCGCTCTATTTTCATGAGTTCAATCACTCGATCGACAATGTCATGATGCTTCTGGTCGATTGGGTCATCGAGTAATTTAACGTCGCGTGCCCGTCCGGCATCACGGTGTAAAAAGGCGCCCACCGCGTTGCGCAGCTGCGCGTTACATTGCCGACTGAGATCATTGACCGATAAGGTTAGCTCTTCGGGGAATCCTGATTCAGACAGTGAATTCGTCCTGCGGGCAATGTTCTTGGCCAGATCGCCTACGCGTTCGAGATCTTCAACAATACGCAGATCAGCCAGTATTTCATCGAGGTCACTGGCCAGCGGCTGGCGCTGTGCGATGACCAACGCTACGCTGGCGGACAGGTCGCGTCTGAGTGAATCGATCATGTGATCCTGCTCGACAATGCGGTTAGCCAGCGTGACATCACGGGCGATCAGGGCTCGCACCGCGTCGTCAACCTGCGAGATCGCAAATTCACCCATGGCCCCTATGCTCGAGGTCAAGCGGTCGAGTTGTTCGTCGAAGAGCTTGTCGGTGTGAGCAGGTGCCATGGTAATAATGCAGGATTAAGGGTTGATAAAAGGCGAAAGTCAGCCAAAACGGCCGGTGATGTAGTCTTCGGTCTGCTTGCTCTTGGGTTTTAGAAAAATTTCATCGGTTCGACCGTATTCGATCAGCTCGCCCAGATACATGTAGACGGTGAAATCCGAGACGCGGGCTGCCTGTTGCATGTTGTGGGTCACGATGGCCACGGTGTACTCAGACTTGAGTTCGTGCACCAGCGTTTCAACCTTTGCGGTAGAGATCGGATCTAACGCAGAAGTGGGCTCATCCAGCAGAATCACCTTGGGTTTGACGGCCACCGTGCGCGCGATACACAGGCGCTGTTGCTGTCCCCCCGAGAGCGACAACCCGCTCTGATTGAGCTTATCTTTCACTTCGTTCCAGAGGGCAGCCTTGGTCAGCGCCCATTCAACGCGCTCATCCATTTCGGCTCGCCCAAGCCTTTCGTATAGTCGGACCCCAAACGCAATGTTGTCGTAGATGGACATCGGGAATGGGGTCGGCTTCTGGAAAACCATGCCAATACGGGCGCGCAAAAGATTCAAGTCCTGGTCGGGATCGAGAATATTCTTGCCCTCAAACAGGATGCTGCCCTCAGCGCGCTGGCCCGGATAAAGGCTGTACATTCGGTTCATCGTGCGCAGTAGCGTGGACTTGCCGCAGCCTGAGGGGCCAATAAAGGCGGTGACCTTCTTTTCGACGACATCGAGGTTGTTATTACGCAGTCCCTGAAACTTGCCGTAAAAGAAGTTAAGGTCACGTACCTCAATCGCATTAGTAAGAGGCGCATTCTTGGCGGAGGAGTCGGCTGTTATGGTCAGATTCACGACTGCACCTTTTCACGGAAGAGAAGACGGGCCACGATGTTGAGGGCCAGTACCGCCAGGGTAATCAGTAGAGCCCCCGTCCAGGCCAGGCGTATCCAGTCGTCGTATGGGCTCATGGCGAACTGGAAAATGACGACTGGCAAATTCGACATCGGTCCAGACATATTGGTGGAGAAAAACTGATTATTCAGCGCCGTAAATAGCAGCGGCGCGGTCTCGCCACTGATGCGCGCTAAGGCCAGCAGGATGCCAGTGATAACGCCCGCGCGGGCTGCTCGCAGCGACACCATCACCGCGACGCGCCAGCGCGGCGCGCCCAAGGCAAAGGCTGCCTCTCGAAGACTGCCGGGTACAAGTCGCAGCATGTTTTCGGTGGTGCGCAAAATGACAGGGATGGCGATGAGGGACAGCGCGAGCGAGCCCGCCCAGCCAGAAAAATGATTCACTGGATCGACCGCGATCGCGTATACAAACAGGCCGATAACAATGGACGGCGCCGACAGCATGATGTCGGTCATGAAGCGGGTGGTTTCCGCGAACCAGCCCGTCTGACCGTACTCGGCCAGGTAAACGCCGGCCAGAACCCCAATGGGGGTTGCCACCAGCGTGGTGAATGCAATCATCATCAGGCTGCCGACGATCGCGTTGGCCAGTCCACCACCCTCTGAGCCGGGCGCTGGCGTTGACCGTGTGAACACATTCAGATCGAGGCCTCCGATGCCTTTGCTGACCAGAACGGTCAAAATCCAGAGCAGTACAGCCAGGCCAATCGCCATAGCCAGCATCGATACACCGATACCAATGCGATTGGTCAGTTTGCGGCGTCGGTACAGGTTGGTATCCATGGCAGGGTATTCGCTTGGCTATTGGAAGGCATTAGATGCCTTTGGCACGCTCAGAACGGGCGATGAGAATCTTGGCCAGCGTCAGTACGATCAGCGTGATGACGAAAAGCAGCAGACCCAGGGCGAAGAGCGCTGAAATGTGGAAATCGTCGGCCTCGCCGAATTCGTTGGCCAAGGTGGAGGCGATCGAGGTGCCCGGCGAGAACAATGAGCTGGCCAGGCGGTTCGAGTTACCGATGACAAAGGTCACCGCCATAGTTTCACCCAAGGCACGACCAAGGCCCAGCATGATGCCGCCCACCACTCCCTTTTGCGTGTACGGAAGCACAATGTTGCGCACCACCTCCCAGGTCGTGCAGCCCAGGCCATAGGCTGACTCGCGAAGAATCGGCGGCACGATTTCAAACACATCGCGCATGACGGCCGCAATAAACGGCAGGATCATGAATGCGAGAATGATGCCGGCCGCGAGAATGCCGATGCCATTCATAGCCCCGCCGAACAGCGGGCCGACCAGAGGCATCTGGCCCAGAGTGGATTGCAGCGCCGGCTGACCGTATTCGGCAAACAGCGGCGCGAAAATAAACAGGCCAAACATGCCATAGATGATGGATGGCACTGCGGCCAGCAACTCAATCGCGGTACCCAGGGGACGACGTAAACTCACCGGGCATGTTTCGGTAAGAAAGAGCGCAATTCCAAAGGCCAGGGGCACCGCCAGCAGCAGGGCGATGCCTGCACTCATCAGAGTTCCGACGATGGCAATGGCCGCGCCGAATTCCTCATGGATGATGTCCCACTCAACGCGCCAGATAAACTCAAAGCCAAACTTTTTGAGGGCTGGGGCGGCATTGACCCCCAGAGCAATGATGATGCCTACCAGCGCCACAAGAACCGTCAGCGCGAAAACCAAGGTGATTTTGTGGAAGACAATGTCTTCCAGCACCTGACGGCGCGCAATCGCCTGACGTTGATCGAAGGGCGCAGTCGAAGTCACAGAGTTTCCAGGTAGGTTGCCGCTAAGCCAAAACGATAAACGGGGGAGCGCAGGCAAGCCTGCTTCCCCCCCAGCAGCGCGAGGACTTACTTGATCTGCGACCAGACTTTTGAGCGGATCTCAGCCACCAGCGAGTCGGGTAGCGGCACATAGTCGAGGTCCAAGGCCATTTTCTGTCCATTCTTGAACGACCAGTCAAAGAATTTCAGCACCTCGGCCGACGCCTTTTTATCGGCAGGGCTCTTGTACATCAGAATGAATGAGGCCGTGGCAATTGGCCAGGACTCGGCGCCCGGCTGATCGACGATTGAAACACCCATACCCGGTACAGAGAACCAGTCAGCCCCGGCGGCAGCCGCAGCGAAGGTTTTATCGTCAGGCGCTACAAACTTGCCGTCGCGGTTTTGCATCAGCATGACCGCCATATTGTTCTTTTTGGCATAGGCGTACTCAACGTAACCAATGCCGCCCTTGACGCGACGTACGTTGGCCGCGACGCCCTCGTTACCTTTGCCGCCCACTGAGGAGGCAGCCGGCCACTTAACCGCAGCGCCTTTGCCGACTTTGGCAGCCCAGTCAGGGCTGACGACGCTCAGGTAGTCGGTAAAGTTAAAGGTGGTGCCCGAGCCGTCAGCGCGGTGCACGACCGTGATGGCAAGGTTAGGCAGTGTCGCATTCGGATTTAGAGCGACCAGCTTGGGGTCGTTCCATTTGGTGATGGTGCCCATGAAAATTTCGGCCAGTAGCGGCCCCGTGATTTTCAGATCACCCGTCTTGATGTTGTCCAGATTGATCACGGGTACAGTTCCGCCGATGATGGCTGGAAACTGCACCATGCCGTCGCGGTCAAGCTCTTCGCCCTTTACCGGTGCATCCGATGCGCCAAAGGCAACGGTCTTGGCGCGAATCTGCTTGATTCCGCCCGAGGACCCAATGGACTGGTAATTAAGGCCGGTGCCGGTGGCTGCTTTGTAGGCTTCGGCCCATTTGGCATAAATAGGATAGGGGAAGGTGGCGCCAGCGCCCGTGATATCGGCAGCCAGAGCGACTGAGCCGAGGCTTAAAGCTGCAGTGGCAAGAATTGATTTGAGAAGCGCTCTACGCATGACAGACTCCGTAGCGGAAGAGGTGGGTTGCCGTCGCCCGTTGATAGCCAGCGTATCGTGGACCCTGGCGACGTTTGCGTGAGCGACAGTTCGGGAGATTATTCAGGCTTTATGACAGCTATGTGACAGTGTCGATTTCCCCCGTATGAACAGACTTGATGACACCGAGGTTTTGATTGTTGGCGGCGGTCCGGCCGGACTGATGGCGGCTGAGACCATTCTTAAGACCGGATACCGGGTCAGTCTGGTCGATGCCATGGCCTCGGTGGGCCGCAAATTTCTGCTCGCCGGGCGTGGCGGCCTCAATCTGACACATGCTGAGCCTGATGCGCTTTTTCGCAGTCGCTACGGACCACGTAGTCAGACTATCGCAAGCTTGCTTGATCGCTTTGATGCTCAGGCCATGCGCGCGTGGGCACATGATCTGGGCGAACCAACCTTTATCGGCAGTTCGCAGCGTGTGTTCCCCGTATCAATGAAGGCCGCGCCCTTGCTGAGGGCCTGGCTAGCCCGGCTTCGCGGGCTGGGGCTGCGAATCCATGTACGTCATCGACTCGTGGATTGGGAGGCGGATGGCGTTTTTCGCCTTGCGGCCGCGCGGGACCAGCCCCTGATTCGTGTCCGTCCGGTGGCTTGTGTCCTGGCGCTGGGTGGCGCCAGTTGGCCCCAGTTGGGTTCTGATGGACGCTGGGTGGCACTCTTGCGCGGGCGCGGTATTCCCGTGACTGATCTGCGCCCAGCCAATTGCGGTTTCGATCGTCAGGGCGGATGGAGCCTGTTTCTGCGTGAGCGCTTTGCAGGGCAGCCGGTCAAACCGGTCGCGCTGCGCGTTGAAACCCCCTATGGCGCCGTGTTCTCGCAGCAGGGGGAGTTCGTTCTGACCGATACCGGCATCGAGGGTAGCCTTGTCTATGCGGCCAGTGCGCTCATACGCGATACCCTGGAGGCCCAAGGCAGCGCGCGGGTATGGCTTGACCTCCTGCCGGGGCAATCGCAGGAGCGCATCGCAGACAAGCTTGCGCGTGCGCGGGGCTCGCGTTCGCTATCGAATCACCTGCGGGCAGCTCTGAGCCTGAGTCCATTAAAGATTGCGCTTTTGCATGAGTGCCTATCGCGAGATCAGCTTCAAAGCCCTGAGGTGTTGGCGAGTGCGCTCAAAGCCTTACCGCTGACGATGAGTGCTGCGCGACCCGTTGCCGAGGCAATCAGCACCGCTGGCGGGGTACCCTTTGAGGCGCTTGACGATTCTTTGATGCTGCGTACCTCTCCCGGTGTGTTCTGTGCGGGCGAGATGCTTGACTGGGAGGCGCCTACTGGCGGTTATCTGTTGACCGCCTGTATGGCGAGTGGTCGTGTGGCAGGTTTGGGAGTTGTTCATTGGCTCAAGCGCCTGAATCACCCTGAGTATGAGCACTTACCGAGGCTTGCGTAAGCTCACGATAGGCAGGCTGGGTAGCCAGGCCTAGCCAGGGGCCAGCGACGATCGGACCGACAAAGGCTGACGTAAAGCCAATACCGATCAGGCAGGGCAGGGGTTTGCGCGGTGCGTAGTCATGGTCTGCCTCCCTGAGACGGGGGTTGAGTTCGGATTCGAACCTTGTCACCCTCGAGGATTCCGTCAGGAGGGCTCACGATGACTCGATCAGCAGGCTGAATGCCCTCTGAAAGCTCGACGACAGTGCCATGATCTTTGGCGATCGAAACCCGACGAATACGGACTCGGTCTTCGGCATCAACGGTGGCCACCCGCGGACCCGCACTGCCAAAAATCATCGCACCGGCGGGCACTGTGAGCGCAGCTTCGCGTGGCAGCTCGAATGTAATACGGGCAAAGCCGCCGGCCAACACCCTCGAGTCGGCGTTATCGGCTGTCAGTTGCACCAGCATGCTGCCCGATCCAGGTCCGATAGCCTGGGACGTTGCAAGAACCGTGGCCGCCCAGCGCTTGCCGGGTTGCTCGGGTACCGAGAAGCTTGCCTTGTCACCTGTGCGTATGGCCAGCGCCCGATTTTGAGGAACATTGACATAAATACGCAGGCGGCTGAGGTTGGATAACGTGAATAGCTCAGTGTTAGCTGCTCCGCCCGCCACCACCAGAGCGCCCATGTCGGTATTGCGTGTGGTGACGGTGCCATCGAAAGGTGCGACGATTCGCGCAAAGCGCTTCTGTGCATTTAGCCGGTCAAGATTAGCCTGGGAAGCCAACACCTGGGCCTCTTTGACTTTGAGGTCGCCCCGCTTTTCTTCGACGGCCTGCGATGAAACGAATCCCTGATCGCGAAGCGATTGCCAGCGCTCAGCTGTCGCGCGCGACAGTCCAGCGTTAGCGGTGACGCTGGCCAGTTCGGCCTGGGCTTGCGCAATCTGCTGATCGAGTTCTGGGGTTTCGATTTCAGCGAGTAACTGCCCTGCCTTAACCGACTGGCCGATGTCAACATGCCAGGTCTTGAGATACCCCGCGATCCTTGAGTAGATGGGGGCGCGCGTCTGCGGTTCAACCCGTCCCGGTAGCTCAATGCGGGTGATACTCTCGGAGGGGCTTCCAGGCGATACCACCAGAACGGTGGGGATTGCACGTTCTTGGGCGCGGGCTACAAGTCGGCCGTGGTGTTCTGAGCGCTCTGAAATACCCCAGGCGCCGACTGTAGCGGCCGCAGCAACCAAACCAATCACCACCATCGATAGACGTATCGTAGAAACAGGACGAGCGGGCTGTTGTTCAAGCGGTAGCGACATCAGAACCTCCGGAAATATCAGCCCGCTTCATCCGTCCGCTGGTGCCGGAATGCATCATGCTGAACACCACGGGGACAAAAAGAAGCGTAGCAATAGTAGCCATGCACAAGCCGCCAATCACCGCGCGACCTAGGGGTGCATTTTGTTCGCCTCCTTCGCCCAGACCCAGAGCAAGCGGCAGCATACCGATGATCATCGCCAGGGCCGTCATCAAGACTGGGCGAAAGCGTACAAAGCCTGCTTCGAGGGCTGCATCAGTCGCCTGACGACCCTGTTCAAGGCGTTCTCGCGCAAAGCTGATAACGAGCACGCTGTTAGCCGTTGCGACGCCCATGCACATGATGGCGCCGGTGAGTGCTGGCACAGAGAGCGTGGTGTGGGTTAAAAATAGCATCCAGACGATACCGGCGAGCGCGGCCGGCAGCGCAGTGATGATGACGAAAGGATCCTTCCAGGACTGAAAATTGACTACGATTAGAAAGTAAATCAGGCCGATCGCAGCGACCAGGCCGAAGAACAGCCCCTTGAAAGTCTGTTCCATCGTCTTGACTTGACCGACCAAAACGACCTGAGATCCTCGCGGTACCTCAGCGGACAGATTTGCGATTAACGCGCGCACATCGCGGGCAACGGCGCCCAGGTCGCGGTCCTGCGTCGTGGCATTCACCTGAACAACAGGTCGAAGCTCATACTGACTGACTACCGCATTTGCGCTGCCACGACGAAAATCGGCCAGGCCGCCAAGCACCTGAGGCGTACCAACTGGATTCGATCCGGCTGCGGTGAGCGGCAGGCTTTCAATCGCACTGAGCGAATCGAGCAGATACTGCGGCGTCTGCATGACGATCGGGTAAATCACGTTGTTATTGGGGTTCAACCAGTAGGTTGGTGCTACCTGGCTGCTACCGGCCAGATTCACGACCATACTGTTGGTGACGTCGCGTGCGCTCATACCGAATTCCTGAATACGCGTCCGATCAATATCCACGTTAAAAATGGGCGCACGGCGAGACTGCTGAATACGCGCATCGGCTATACCCGGAATTTTGCGAAGCTCGCGCAGAAGCTTTTCTGCATAGGCAAAGTTAGCCTCCAGATTGATGCCGCGAACCTGGATGTCGATGGGAGCAGGGGCGCCAAAGTTCAGAATCTGGCTGACGATGTCTGCCGGCGGAAACGAAAAGACGGTGTCGGGAAACTCGCTTGGCAGAACCTCGCGCAGCTCGCGGATGTAGTCGGCGACGGGCTTATGTCCTTTTCGCAGTGCAATCTGAATGTCGCCATCCTGCGTGCCGATGACGCCCGTATTGTTGTAGGCCAGATTGATGCTGCTGGGCGGCAGGCCAATGATGTCGACCATCGCTTCGATCTCAGCGGGCGGAATCACCTGCCGAATCACCTGACCGATGCGAGCGAAACGTACGGCTGTTTCCTCAACCCGGGTGCCCACTGGAACGCGCGCATGCAGGAGGATCTGTCCGTTGTCGACCGCTGGAAAGAAGTTCATGCCAAGTTGCGGTGCCAGACCCATTGACCCCAGCGTGAGCGCCATGAAACCGAGCACAAATTTGCGACGATGCAGCATGGCCCACGTGAGAACCGAGCGATAACCGAGTCGCAAACGTTCGAATCGCCGCTCAAAACTCTTCTGAAACCAGACCAGTGGATTGCGACTGGGCGTACGTTCGAGCAGCGCGCCATGGGAGATATGGTGATGTGCCCTTAGCAGATACTTGGCCATGGTATTGACCAAGGTCCGTGAAAGAATAAAAGAACAGATCATCGCGAAGATGACCGCGAGCGCCATAGGTACAAACAAAAAGCGGGCGACCCCTTCGAGGAAAAACATGGGCACAAACACGATGCAGATGCATAGCAGCGATACGAAGGCAGGCATCACGATTTGACGCGCGCCGTCCATGATGGCGGTTTCGACGTCTTTGCCCTGCTCGAGATGCCAGTTGATATTTTCAATGGTGACCGTAGCGTCATCGACAAGAATACCCACCGCCAGGGCCAGCCCACCCAGGGTCATGAGGTTGAGAGTTTCGCCTGCCGCGGCCAGGCACAGGATGGCACCCAGGATGGACAAGGGAATCGAGGTGGCGATGATGAGTGTTGGTCGCCAGCTGCCCAGAAAGAGCAGAATCATCAGGCTGGTCAATGCCGCTGCAATCACGCCCTCTACCGCAACCGCTGTGATCGCGGCCCGCACGAAGATTGATTGATCATTAATCGGGGTGACCGTAAGCGCCTCGGGTAGGGCTGCGCGCATTTGTTCAAGTTTTGTGCGAATACCCGAAACAATTGAAAGGGTGGAGGCCGCCCCGTTTTTTAACACCGATAACAGCACCGAGCGGCTGCCGTCCACAGCTACGATACTGGTCTGGGGCGAATTTCCGTCGTGTACATGGGCAAGGTCACGTACGTAAATGGTTGATCCTGCCGCGGTACGAACCGGTAATTCGTTTAGCTCAGCGATCTGCGTGACGATGTTATTGAGGCGCATGGAATACTCCATTTCGCCGATTTTTTGGTTGCCGACTGGAATCGCGACGTTTTGTGCCGAGAGTGTGTTGGCGACGTCCTGCGCTGAAAGCCCGCGCGACTGTAGCGCGATCGGATCGATATCTATCTGAACAATGCGCTGTTTACCGCCATAGGGCCAGGGAATCGCAGCGCCCGCGACGGTAACCAGCTGCGGCCGCACCAGGTTGACGCCCGCGTCAAAAAGCTGCTGCTCGCTCAGGCCCTGGCCGGCGAGGGCTAGTTGCAAAATGGGTACGGTGGCTGCATTGAAATTCAGAATGAGTGGCGGCGTCGTATTGGGCGGCATCTGCCGGATCGAGACCTGAGCGATGGCTGTGACCTGAGCGTTAGCCACCGAAATATCGACCGTGGGGTGAAAGAAAATCTTGACGATGCAGATGCCCGTGTAGGCGTTGGACTCGATGTGTTCGACGTCATTAACGGTGGTGGTGACGCTGCGCTCGAATAATGAGCAGATGCGTCCTGACATCTGGTCAGGCGGCAGACCCGTGTAGCTGAAAGCGACCGCGATAACCGGAATGCGGATAGCCGGAAAAATATCGGTCGGCATGCGCAGCGCCGCCAGCGGCCCGAGAATGAGCAGCAGCAGCGCCAGCACTACAAAGGTGTAGGGGCGCGAGAGCGCAGTGCGAACGATGTAGACCAGCACTGGAATTCCAGTGGTCGCGCTTAAAACCCGCCTGCCTCGCCGCGCATTTGAAACTCACCGCTACCGGGACGCCCCAGCCACTGCTCGCCGTCCACGATCATCTGGCCCCGCAAAAATACTTTCTTGACTTTACCTTGGACCTGTCGGCCCTCGAACAGCGTGTAATCGCAGTCGCTGTGATGATGCTCGGCTGACAGCGTATGTTTTTCGTTGGGATCAAACAAGACAAGGTCTGCGTCGCTGCCTACGGCAATCGTGCCTTTACGCGGAAAGAGGCCGAAGATCTTTGCCGGTGCGGTGGCGGTGAGTTCAACGAAGCGGTTCAGCGAAATGAGGCCGGGGCGCACACCTCCGTCGTAGATAACGGTCATCCGAGCCTCGATTCCCGGAGCGCCATTCGGAATTTTTGAAAAATCATGTTCGCCCATCATTTTCTGTTTGTAGTGGCCTCGCCAGCCTTCTTTCATACAGTAGGGGCAGTGATCGGTAGCAACCACTTGCAAATCATCAAACTTGAGTGCCCGCCAAAGATCTTTCTGAGTTTCTTTTGAGCGCAAAGGCGGACTCATGACGTACTTGGCAACATGAAAGCCTTCTTCTTCGTAAATGCTGTCGTCGAAGAACAGATAGTGTGGGCATGTTTCTGCGAATACCGCGATGCCGCGGTCACGCGCCTCGACGACCTGCGCCAGTGCCTCCTGGGCCGACAGGTGCACGAAGTAAACGGGCGCCTCAGCGAGCTCGGCTAAGCGTATGCCGCGATGCGTGGCCTCGCCTTCCATGATCGAGGGTCGGGTAAGTCCGTGGTATCGGGGCGAAGTGTTGCCTTGGGAAAGCGCTTCACGGATCAGTTGTTCGATGACCAGACCGTTCTCGGCATGCAGGGTGATCACACCGCCATGCGCACCGACCAGTCGCATGGCCTGAAATATCGCGGCATCGTCGACCATGACTTTACCGGGGTAAGCCATGAACATCTTGAAGCTTGAAACACCCGCATGTCGGATCGCGAACTTCATGTCTTGCAGAGACTGATCGTCGATATGGGTGGTAATGAGATGAAAACCGTAATCGACCGCTGCCTTACCTTCGGCCCGTGCCTTCGCTGCATCGATCGCCTCCATCACACCCACTTGCTTTCCCTGAAAAGCGAAGTCGACAATGGTGGTCGTACCGCCAAATGCGGCTGCCTTGGTGCCTGAAATAAAGTCGTCGGCAGTCGTTGACTCGCCGAAGGTATTCTCAAGATGAGTGTGGCAATCGACACCTCCGGGCAACACGATCAGCCCTGTCGCATCGACCTGGGTAATATCGGGGCCAGCTGGAATGTCGATGCCAATCATGCGAATCTTTCCGTCGGCCACCAGGAT
>JBDLQY010000019.1:0-19932 GCA_039800325.1 Pseudomonadota bacterium
AGACACTCTTTCCCTACACGACGCTCTTCCGATCTGCCTCAAGCATCAGGGCTACAATCCCTGAAACAATTGGGCCAGAAAACGAAGTCCCTTGCATGAACGTGTAGTCCGAGGCATCGTAACCAGCAGTTCCAACCCTATCCGTGGTTAGGATTTCGCTCAAACTATCGTTGTTTACATTAACCTCACCGCCCGGAGCTGCGATCAGGACTGACGCACCTGGCGTGCTGTAGCCTGTGACAGTCCCCTGGTAATCGGTTCCAGCAACAGTGATGATGTATCGACTGTTCTGGAAGTTATGTAAATTCGTATCGTCTCCTAAACCGAAACTATTTCCAGCGGATTGAACAACGATCGTACCGAGTCCGCTCCGACCATTTTCTGCCAACTGTCGAAGAGCCAGCCCGGCACTTGAAAAAGATGTGGAACGAAAATTATCGTAGAACGCCCACGCATTAGCCGATCCAAGGCTTGATAAGTTCCCAAAGCCCCAGCTATTGTTCAGAATGTCAAAACCTTGGGCATATGAAAACGCGCTAGGAATTTCCGCGCTCAAGGAGGAATACGACAGGGACGAATAAATAGAGACTAATGATGCCTTCGGCGCAACTCCGATAACGCCCAAGCCATTTGCTTCCGCCGCGATCACGCCCGCCACGGCTGTCCCATGGTTATCCGACGAGAGGACTGGATCACCTCCAAGTGTTAAGTTCGATGCGCGTCGACCAAGATTCGTGAGCACGTTGTCGTTGAGGTCTGGATGGCTGGAATCAACCCCCTGATCAAAGACCGCCACCTTGACGCCCGACCCATCCCACGCGCTCCAAACCGGAAAGACGTTGACGCCGACGGCAGGATAAAGGTGCCACTGAAATCTAGAAAGCGGTTCACTCGGAAGGGTATACGGCGCGTCATCGTCAAAAATCCATCCAGGCGCATCACCGTCGGCAATCGTCGCCATCACCGGACTGGACAGAACAACACGGAAGCCCTCATGGGGTTCGAACAAAGTATCGCCGCTCACAGGTATTGAAAAAACTGTCGCAGTCTGGCCCGCAGGAATCGTTATTGTGGTTTCCAGAATGCCTTGATAATCCCCGCTCGCCGTCGAAGCGGTTCCCGCTCTCGTTCCAATAGTTACTGTGACATCCACCGGGCTTGCTTTCGATAACGAGACCGGGAAGTTAAGCTGCTTCGTAGACGAATTCCCCTCCTGTATTGAGGCGTCACTAATTGAAATACTTGGCAACCCCCAAGCCTGCGCCGTGTAAGCCCCTAACGATGTGTAGTTTGCTGCTCTTACGCCAAGATAATAGGTATTAGTCGTTGCCGGTACAAACGTAACTTGACTACTGAGACCTGGTCCGCTGTCATCATCTACGGTGACCACTGCACCGTTTGAATTCAATACCTCGAGAAATGGATCCGTCAGCGTGCCTGCCGATACGGCAAAGCCATAGCTCACGCCAGCTGTTAGAATAACCGAGTAGAGATCAATATCACCTTGGAAATTCATTTCGCCTGACTGAGGCGCAGCGAGTAGAAGCCCTCCGGACACAGGACTTTGATTGACAATTAAAGAGTAAACCCCAACAGCATCCACTCCGAATTCTTCTACGTCGAGAAAATACGTCCCAGATGTTACCGGGGTGAAAAGAATCCTCGACTCTAAACCGTTTCCGCTATCGTTGTCGCCGGCAACTATTATTCCGCTAGAATTCCGAATAAAAAGAAATGGATCGACTAACGAAAAAGCTGCTCCATCGCGGGGCGACCCCACTAAATCGATTAAATATGTACTACCCGCGGTCAAATTAACAGCGTACCAGTCGGCAGCGTCTCCCTGCCACCCTATCCGGTCGGTTACGAGAGAATTGGCAGCTATTGTCGCCGCAGTTGCGGTCGTGGCGAGCTGGTCTCCCCAAACCGTCAGCCGATAGGAGCCAGTTGCATTATTTCCATATTCTTCGGCAGAAATGAAATATGTTCCGGCGATTTGGGGTACAAAATTAATAAATGCGTCTTTATTTAAATAAGAAATATCGTCGCTGTACGCAATAACGGCCCCACTGCTGCTTCGTACTGAGACATACGGGTCAACTAGCGTTCCAAGACCGCCCGACAGCCCTTCCAACCATATTTGGTAAGCATAGCCCGTCTGAAATTGAACGCGATACCAATCGGTGTCGCTATTGAAGTCCAGCTGTCCGGCGGTCGAAGAGTCAACAGAAATGGCTACTGTTGATGAAGTGTTCCCTGGAATTTGAGCTGACATTTCTTACCTGCAGTGCAGATTTGCGAACTGGCGACCTTGCTTATCTATGAAACCGCTGAACGATTCCCCCTTCCCCAATTGAGGCGCGGCAGCCATCGCAACTTGCCTCTCCACAGATAGTCATCAGACTGATATCCCTATGGGCGATAGCGGCTACACTCCCAAACACGGAGGCGGCGTGAAAAGACAGAGGACTAAACCCGACCGAGACAATTGCCAGATGGGACTGCCGCCATCGCGGTACCGAGAGGTTATGTTTGCCGACACGGTCTCCCAGAAATGAGGGGCGGAACATACTGAGCCAACTACGTCTAGCGCCGACGTCGGGCCGACCGAGCCGAAAAGACAGATTGAATTCATGGCCCTGCGTAACTGATCATGTGGCTTTCAGATTACTACAAGTTGAGCAAAATTAGCGGAATAGTGGGCTGGTTTAATTACGTGCCGTTGCGAGGGAATAACTTTCATGATTAATAGCTAAAACCAATTAAACACATGTAACTATTTGTTATAGCTATCGATCAAGAGGAAAGCGCAGCCGGCAAAGATCACCCGAAGCGGGCGTATCACGCACATTAGTCGCGGTGGGCGCCAGCGCGGGCGGCTTCTATAAGCGAACATCCTCGGGTTTTATTTCGTCGCGCCGTCCAGGCGCCTATCATTCGGGTGCAACCACCCACCTTAACCATGTGCCCCCACCTGCGTAAAGCCGACCTCACCCGAGCGCCTGATGGCAGCCCCTGCACGGCGCTGCAGCTCTCCACACCAAGCACATGAGCCGCGTCGTTCTGACCCGCGAAAGTATTCTGCGAGGCGATCTGCAGGCCTCGGTAAAGGCCCTGCTCGGCCCCTCGGTTCGTTTGATGAGCGATGAAGAGCGTGCCGCCAGCATCGACACCATGCTTAAAACTCAGCCCATGCCGGGTTCGGTCTGGGTGTTTGCATTCGGCTCTCTGATCTGGAACCCAGCCTTTTTATTTGCCGAGCAGCGGGTCGCGCGTATTCATGGTTTTCACCGCGAGTTCTGCTTATGGGCCTGGGCTGGGCGGGGCAGCCCTCAGCAGCCCGGTCTCATGTTGTCGCTCGAGCGGGGCGGCAGTTGCTGTGGCGTGGCGTATCGCCTAGAAGCCGGTGCAGAGCGCTCTGAACTCGATGTGCTGTGGCGCCGTGAGATGCTCACCATGGCCTATCGACCCGTATGGACGCGAGCGGTTACCCAGCAGGGCGTGGTGCCCGCCATCACCTTCAGTGCCAATCGCACGCACGAGCGCTATGCCCCGGGCCTGAGCACCGAGCAGGTTGCGCATTACCTTGCCACCGGCGAGGGCCCGCTGGGCCTCGCCTGCGATTATCTGTACGACACGGCAACCAAACTCAGAGAGCTGGGCATTTGCGATCGCAGCCTTGACGCGCTTGAAGCGCGTGTTCGGGCTGCGCGATGCTCAACGCCCTAGCGATACACCCCATCCCACTTCTGGGCCGAAGGGGTCTTAAGCTGGCCGTCGGGGCCGACTTCAGGGCGGTTGAGGGTAAAAAGGGTGTCGGCCCGCGTGACCGAGTAATCCATGTACCCCATGCGCGCGATGGGCTGAATGGCGGCAATATCGAGCATGCCGTCACGCAACACGCTGTCATCGATGTAAACACCCACCACCAGTCCGAACACGGCAGTCCAAACCGGTTCAGTGCGGCCCGGTGGCACGGGCATCGGCAGCATCTTCCAGAGCCGGCACTCAAGCGCCACCGGGCTCTGCGCAACCCTGGGGGCACGCACATAGTTTGAGGGCGCAGCCGTCAGCCCCGTCATGGCGAACTCATCGACCGATTCGGGCACCGTGGCCGAGCTTAAACTCATTTGTTCGCGTAACGCATATGTAGCAATCGAGCAGGTGAATTCGCCCGTGGCCTCGACATTGCGCAGGCTGTCTTTATGGCCGCTGGACGAAAAAACCACCACGGGCGGGGCATCGCTTAGCGCATTAAAAAAACTGTAAGGCGCCAGATTGTTGACACCATCTGGCGATACCGTGCCGATCCAGCCGATGGGGCGGGGAACCACAATGGCCTTGAATGGGTCATGGCGAAGGATGGCCGGTCGGGCCCCTATTTCATAGTGCATGATGATTTTCCTGCCTGGATCAGAGCCGCAAGCGTACTACGTTCGGGTTTACTGCCTTGGACGCGCCCCTCTGAGGTAGCATTGGGCATTCAGCAATATCTCCGACTCAGCATCATGCAGCACCCATCTGACGCACCCACATCGCCTGACGTACCCACCTTAAGTCCGCCCGACTTTGAATTTGACGTACGGCCCATTCGTTTGCAATGGCCCGACGACCTGCCCCGCTACTGGTACGGTGGTGACATCTTCGCGACTCACTTCATGAACGCGCTGTCGGTCACCTTCCCGCACGGCGAAAAATTGTTTATTGACTCGGTGCGTGCCTATCGCGACCGCAACACCGATCCCACACTTGAGCGCCAGATTCGCGCCTTTATCGGCCAGGAGGGATGGCACCGTAACGCCCATCAGGCCTTCAATGACTGGCTCGACAGCCAGGGCCTGCCCGCGTCAAAGCTGGATGCGCTCACCGAAAAGCGCACGACTCAGATTCGCGAGAAAATTCCGCCGCGTGGCTGGCTGGCTGCCACCGTGTGCCTGGAGCACTTCACGGCTATTTTTGCGGAAAAAATTCTGCTTGATGAGCAGGGACTGCAAGCCATGCACCCGCACTTTCGGCAGCTCTGGACCTGGCACGCGCTTGAAGAACTCGAACACAAGGGCGTGGCGTTCGATCTCTTCAAGGTCACGGCCGGCAAAAACTCAACCCGCATCCGCGCCATGGTGCTGGTGACGCTTAACTTCACCTGGGATATCTCGCGCAATCTGGTCATGCTGCTGCATGCAGACCGCAAGCTCTTCAGCCCACGGGTCTGGGGACAGGGTCTGCGCTTTCTGTTTGGCCCCCGCCAGGGCCTCATCTGGCGCACGCTGCCCGCCTGGCTGCAATTTTTCAGGCGTGACTTTCATCCCTGGCAGCGCGATGACCGCGACCTTATTCATCGCGTTCAGCAAGGCCTGGAGGCCACTGCTTGACCTCTCCGGGCGGCACCCAGGCGCCACTGCCGCAGCCTGTGGTCGTTGTACTGCTACTGCTTCTGGCCACCAGCTTCAGTGGTAACCACGTCGCCGCCCGCCTCGCGTTTGACAACGGCACCAGTGTGATCACGGCGGTCACGGTGCGCTCTGCGGTCACCGCGCTAGCCGTATTCGCCCTGCTGTATGCCACGCGTGCGCCCATCGCGCTGGGCCGCCAGACGCTCACTCGCGCGGCGCTCATCGGTCTGCTGCTGTCGGTGCAAAGCTATTGCCTCTATGGCGCGGTCGCACGGCTGCCAGTAGCCCTGGCGCTTCTCACGTTCAATACTTTTCCGCTGATGCTGGCCCTGGTGTCCTGGCTGGGTGGTGGCGATCGACCAAGCCGACGCACCCTCACCGTGATGCCGGTGATTCTCTTGGGGTTGGCCCTGGCGCTCGATGCCCGCACACTGATCAGCGGCGGCAATACGCAGCTGCCGCTGTCAGGCGTGCTGTTTGGGCTGGGCGCGTCGCTGTCATTTGCCGTGGTGCTGTTTCTGACGCCACGCTGGCTGGGTCAGATGGATGGACGTCTGCGCAGTGCGCTCACCATGGCCGTGGTTGCGATCATCGTAGGCGTCACCGGCCTTGCCGTAGATGGGTTTGCCGCGCCAAAGGCCACCGCCGGCTGGGTAGGCCTTGCGCTGCTCACCCTCTTTTACGGCTCAGCGATTACCGGACTGTTTGTGCTCTTGCCCCGGGTGGGCGCGGTCAACAACGCACCCATCATGAACCTGGAGCCCATTACCGCCATGCTGCTGGCCTGGCTGTTCTTGGGGCAAACAGTGGCACCGGTTCAGATGCTGGGCGCAGTGGTTGTGATCTCGGCGATTATCTATCTGTCGTCGGGGCCGCGACCAGCCAGTGCGGGTACGCGGCGCGCTTAAAAGCTTAGCCCAACGTCCATCAAGCCTAGCCCAGAGCCAGAAGTACGGGCTCGAAGCCCTGCAGGCGATATTCAATGCGATCGCCAGCCACCGGAAATTTAGAGGTGACCATGCTGCCCAGAATGGCGATCTCGCCGGCTCGCATGCACGCGCCGCGCGCGATGGCTTCATTGGCCAACCAGGCCAACGCCTTAAGGGGGGCGCCCATCAGGTCAGCGCTGCTGCCACTGCCCACGCAATCGCCGTTAATAAACGCCTCACCGCGCAGATTCTCATGCTGCAGGCGGGCCCAGTCATCGCGCCACTCACCCAGCACTGCACCCTGATTCCACGCGTTTTCTGCAATGAGCACCAGACCGCGGCCCGCCAGCAGTGAATAGTCGGCGTTTCGATCATCGGCCAGTTCAAGCGCAGGGGCCATGCTGGCAACCGCCGGTGCCACCGACTGCGCATCATAAGGGCGAGACTGGGCAGGCAGATCGCGCCCCAGTCGAACCGCCACCTCAAATTCAACGATCAGTCGACCATAGTCAGCAGCACGCGTGATCGCTGGCGAATGCACCAACTGCTCTTGGTGCAGCCGTCCCATAATCGGCGCCCGCAGGCCGGTCATCTGCTGCATGGCGGGCGAGGCCAGGGCAATCTTCCAGCCCACCGCCGGCCCGCAGGCAAGCGCCTTCTCACGTGCATAGTCAGACTGCACGGCATAGGCCTGCACAAGCGAGCCCGGGGCGATGGCTGCGGGCAAGGGCGCGAATACTGCGCGCCGCGCATACTGCTCAATAAGCCATCGGCTGGCCCTGTCGCTGTCAAAGCCCGTGCCAGCCGCAGCAGGTCGCGAAGCGGAAGCGAGGGACGGGGCCACCGATGAGCGAGACGCAGCTGGCCGCGACAAGCCAGGAGATTGACGCGCAGCGTCAGGACTTTTTGCGACTCGCTTCATAGCGGGCTCGATTACTTTCATTGGGCGGATAAAGTCCGGGCAGGGAGGCACCCTGTTCGACCTCACCCATAATCCACTGTTCAAGCGCCTCTTGTTCGACGGCAAGCGCCGTGACAGCCTCAACCAGCGCGGCCGGAATAAGTACGGCACCATCGTCATCAACGACAATGACGTCATCGGGAAAGACTGCAACACCGCCACACGCGATGGGTTGCTGCCAGGCCACAAACGTAAGACCCGCCACCGACGGGGGCGCAGCCACGCCCTGGCACCACACCGGCAGTCCGGTACCCAATACGCCAGCGACATCGCGCACCACACCATCGGTAATCAGCGCCGCAACACCGCGACGAGCCATGCGCGCGCACAGAATATCGCCAAAGATGCCGGCATCCGTGACACCCATGGCATCAACGACCGCGATGCAGCCAGGCGGCATCGCTTCAATCGCAGCTCGCGTCGAGGTGGGCGAGCCCCAGGACTCGGGCGTGGCTAAATCCTCGCGGGCAGGTACAAAGCGCAGCGTGAACGCCTGACCCACCAGCCGCGGCTGGCCTGGTCTAAGGGGTTTGGTGCCGCGCAGCCAGACATTGCGCAGGCCCTTCTTCAACAACACCGTCGTGAGAGTTGCAGTCGAGACGCCCGACAGGGCGGTGCGCTGGGCATCGGTAAGACTCATCAGTGAACGCTCCATGGAGGCGGGCCGATTCATACGTTCGGCCATCAGGGCGCATGCTACCCGATGACTGGCGCTCTTTCGCTGGCAGGAATCACCAAGCGTGTACCCGTGGGCGGCACCAGCAGGCGTTGGTAGAAAAGGTGAGAGCGACGCCAAGACGTAGCAAAAAACTCCCAATGCAGTACGGAGCTACCGGGAGGCACGCGAAGCACGGCCGCAGCCTCCAGAGGTACCGGCCCCACACGCATGCCGTAATCCATGAACAGGGTGGGCGCATTGAACCGCTCCGCCAGCAGATCGGTCAGGGGCTGGTGAAACACATCGGGCGGCAAACTTGCCAGCGCAATGAAGCGTCGATAAGGCAGATAGCTCTCGCAATGAAGACTGAACTGCCCCGCCACGTTGAAGCGTCGCTCAAGCCGTAAGAAGCGGGTTTCAGTGTCGACGAAACTGGACCAGGGCCCCGGTGATTCAGTCACACTGACCCGCAACAGAACGCGTTGAATGGTCAGGCTTGCAGGCCTCCCGCTAAACACATCACCGTCAGCAAAAAAATGCGACTGCAGGCGTCCATTGCCGCCGTAGGCGCCGGCCACGAAGCTACCCTGTCCGTGGTGGCGCTGTACCACCCCCTGTTCGACAAGCAGGCCAAGCGCCCGTTGTATGGTGCCCAAGCTGAGCGGAATCGCTTCAGCGAATGCACTCTCAGAGGGCAAACGATCACCGCAACGCCAAACGCCCTCTTCAATTGCCGATACGATGAGGTCAGCCAGCAACTGGTACTTCTGGCCATTGCTTGCGGCAACGCCTGTGGTGGCCGCCATCACGCGCGCTGCCAATTGCTGCAGGCGCGGATCAACAGGGCCGGACAGACGCTTAAGGTTGGCGGACACAGATAACGAACTCGGGCTATAGGGCGTTTGACGGGTGGCGATGCGACAGCTTACTTTGTTGCCATTCTATCTGTGCAATAGCGTACCGGCGACAATCGCCAGAGCCTGGGCTAAGCTCCTAATTTTTGAAATCTTCCGTCTCGCCCAACGCAAACCAACGAATTTGACTATGTCCGATACCCTCTCAAGCCGAGTGGCACTGATCACCGGAGCGGCCCGTGGCATCGGCGCTGCGGCTGCCGTAGAGCTGGCCCAACTGGGCTTCATTCCCGTTCTGGCCGTGCGCGATCCGGCAACCGCCGTCGATGTCTGCGCACAGCTCACTGCCGCTGGATACGATCACCGCCTGGTTCGCTGCGATGTCGCTGATTTCAAGCAGGCGCAGGACGCCGTCGACACAGCCCTGAAGGCCTTCGGACGCCTTGATGTGCTTGTAAACAATGCGGCCACCGTCGACCCGATCGCTCGCCTGGCAGACTCCGATCCGGCCGCTTGGGCACGAGCCATCCAGGTCAACCTCACCGGTCCCTACAACGTTGCGCGGGCCGCTTTGCAGGCCCTGATGGCCAGCCCCTGTCCCGCGCTGATCAACGTCTCCACGGGGGCCGCCCATGCCCCGCGGGAAGGCTGGTCGGCCTACTGCTCCAGCAAGGCTGGACTGGTCATGCTGACCCGGGCCATGGATCTCGAGATGGGTCCAGGTGCAGGCGGCACCTTGCACACCTATGGGTTTCAGCCGGGGCTGGTCGATACCGCCATGCAGGTTCGTATTCGCGCGTCGGGCATCAATGACATCAGCCGTATTCCGCGCAGCCAGCTGGCGCCGCCCGAGCGGGCGGCACGCCTGATTGCCTGGCTGGCGCACGCTCGCCCGTCCGATCTGGTCGGACAGGACCTGACCATACGCGATGCAAAACTGCTCGAACGGGCCGGTCTCGCAGCCAGCTAACGTCCTGTCTTCGACTGCACGATAGGCCCCGCCTACCTCAACCATCGACGGGCACTCCTCCGAAAGCTCAGACTCCATGACCGCAAACGTCGCATCCTCCGGCATGCTCACGCGCCAGCCTGCCCTGGCGGGCAGTTTCTACCCGGCCGAATCGCAGGCACTCAGACAGATGGTCGGGCAATGTCTGGATGGCGCAACTGATCTGTCGCTGACACCCAAAGTGATCGTGGCACCGCACGCAGGCTACATCTACTCAGGCCCCATTGCGGGCAACGCCTATCGCCCCCTGCTGGGCATGGCCAAGCACATTCGCCGAGTCGTCATGCTGGGCCCCCCGCACCGGATGCCGGTGTCGTCCTTTTGCATACCCGCCGCTCAGGTCTTCGCAACGCCGCTGGGCGAGATCAATCTTGACCCTGAATTCATGGCTATTGCCCGCAGCCTTCCCGGTATGCAGGTTGACGACGCACCGCATGCCCGCGAGCACTGCCTTGAGACGCAACTGCCATTTCTCCAGCAGATTCTGGGCGAGTTCACCCTGGTGCCCATCCTGGTCGGTGGTGCCAGCGCCCAGGCGGTCAGCGATCTTCTGGCGCGGCTCTGGGGCGGTGACGAGACCCTGATCGTTATCAGCACCGATCTGTCGCATTACCACGACTACGCCACCACCCAGCGTCTGGATGAAACAGTCAGGCGGGCGGTCGAGACGCTACGTCCTGACCAGATTGGCGAAGACCATGCCTGCGGACGTCACGGGCTGCGAGGCCTGCTGGCGCGAGCCAGCCAGCTCGATCTGCGAGCCACGACAATAGACCTGCGCAACTCCGGCGATACAGCGGGCCGCCAGCAACGCGATCGCGTGGTCGGCTATGGTGCCTGGGCCTTTGAGTACGCCACCTCTGCGCGCCTGGCTGATGCCCAGCGGCAGCAACTGGTCGATGTGGCGCGCCGAGCCATAGGCATCGGCATTCAACATGGCCGTGCACCAAACGTTGAATGGCAAAGCTTTGTGCGGCCGCTTCAGTCCGTACGCGCCACCTTTGTGACACTGACGCTTGACGGTCGACTGCGCGGCTGTATCGGCTCGGTTATTCCGCACGAACCTCTGGTCGCCGATGTGGCGGCCAATGCTTACAAGGCCGCCTTTCAAGATCCGCGCTTCAAGCCGCTTACACAGGCTGAACTTGCACGCCTTGAGGTCTCGGTATCCATCCTGTCGCACCCCCGTCCAATCGCTGCAAGCTCAGAAGCCGAGGCCATCGCAGCGCTGCATCCTGAAGAGGACGGCGTCATTCTGCAGGCGGCTGATGCGCAGGGTCAGCAGCGGCGCGGACTGTTCTTGCCGCATGTCTGGCATGAGTTGCGCGACCCGCGGCAGTTTATGCGGCACCTCAAGGCCAAAGCCGGCCTGTCTCCCGACGGATGGCCAGCAGGCGCGCGACTGTGGCGCTACCGCACTGAAACCTTTCACTGAGCCGTTGCCGGGCGTTGCGCCTGGGATGTAGCTAATCGCACGGGCATGCGTCTCGAGCCCCAGTTGCCGGGCCGGGCTTCAAAGACGCCCGGACAAGGGGTGTGGCACTGGCGGCATCGACCCTGCTCGTCGAGCGACCAGGCGGTCAGCACATAGCCGTCACGCCCGATCAGCCGCTCACCGCAGTGATGGCACCAGGTGGACTGACGCTGCGCATCGGCGACATTACCCGTGTACACATGCCTCAGCCCATGGCTGCGCGCAATGTGACGCGCCCTGATCAGCGTCTCATGGGGCGTACGCGGCTTGTCGAGCATTTTCCAATCGGGATGAAAGGCTGTGAAGTGCAGAGGCACATTCGGGCCCAGATGATCAGCGATCCAGCGCGACATGGCCTCGATTTCTGCTGCGCTATCGTTCTCGCCCGGAATCAGCAGCGTGGTGATTTCCACCCAAACCCGCGTCTCGTGGACCAGATACTGCAGGGTATCGAGCACAGGCGCGAGACTGGCCGAACATAAGCGCTGGTAAAACGATTCGGTAAAGCCCTTGAGATCGACATTAGCGGCATCCATGCCGGCGAAAAATTCACGTCTTGGCGCGGGGGACACATAGCCGGCTGTGACCGCCACCGAGCGAATGCCACGCTCGCGACAGGCCGCGGCTACATCCAGCGCATACTCCAGAAAAATCAGCGGATCGTTATAGGTATAGGCCACCGATCGGCTGCCGGTGGCCAGCGCCGCCTCGGCAATGCGCTGCGGGCTGGCTGCATCGGCCAGACGGTCAAACTCGCGGCTTTTAGAAATATCCCAGTTCTGGCAAAAGCGGCAGCTGAGGTTGCAGCCCGCTGTACCGAAAGACAGAACGGGAGATCCTGGCAGAAAATGATTCAGAGGCTTTTTCTCGATGGGATCGACACAAAAGCCCGATGATCGCCCCCAGGTGGTCAGCACCATACGGTCGCCTTCCCGGGCGCGCACAAAGCAGAGCCCGCGCTGCCCGTCATTCAGGCGGCACTCGCGCGGACACAGATCACACTGAATGCGACCGTCCTCAAGCCGCTGCCAATAGCGCGCTGGATGCGAGGAATCGGGGGCGAAGGCGGTCCCTGTCGGGTTCGATTTCAGATCAGTTGACGATTGGTCTGGATTCATACTGAGCGCGACAAAAGGCCTGTCAAAGGCTCGAGGGCTTGCAAGACGCTAACGCCGAGTCGCGGTAAAGTCCAGCCGTCAGCGATATTCGGAATAGCGATGGGAATCTGGATCGAATTGGGCATCTTCGCCGTCGTCATTGTGTTTGCCCTCTGGCAACTGCACGATGTGCGGCAGGAAAAGCTAAAGCGCGAGCGAGCACGCGCGCAGCAACAGAAGCTCGAGCAGCCAACTCAGTTCGAGCAGCCAACTCAGTTCGAGCAGCAACCCAAGCCCGAGCAGGAGCGCAAGCTCGAGAAATCCTAGCCGTCTGGGCCTGGCTTACTGTGGGTCTTGCACAATCCTGATCACCCCCGTCCACGGAGAACCTCTTGGAAAGATCCTTTCACGAAGAAATCCGCCTGCTGCGATTGGGCGCCGGTGAAGTCTTTCATGGCGAAGGCATTCTGGCGGTTACCAAGGCACTGCTTCAAGCCGGCGTCAGTTATGTCGGCGGCTATCAAGGAGCCCCGGTATCGCACCTGTTGGACGTCATGGTGCAGGCCCGTGATTACCTCGATGAATTGGGTGTGCATGTCGAAGCGTGCACCAACGAGTCGGCGGCAGCGGCCATGCTGGGTGCGTCCATCATGTACCCGGCCCGTGGCGCAGTCACCTGGAAATCCATAGTGGGCACCAACGTAGCCGCGGATGCGCTGTCCAACCTGTCATCACCCGGTGTCATCGGTGGCACGCTGATTGTTGTCGGCGAAGACTATGGGGAAGGCGCCAGCGTTATTCAGGAGCGAACCCACGCGTTTGCCATGAAGTCCGCCATGTGGCTGTTAGATCCCAGACCTGAGCTGCCGATTATTGTGCGCTGCGTTGAAAAGGCTTTTGAGCTGTCTGAGGCCTCGAACACACCGGTCATCATGGATCTGCGCATTCGCGCCTGCCATGTACAGGGAAGCTTCATTGCCTCTGACAACCGAACACCGACGGTCAGTACGCGGCAACGGCTGGCTGAGCCCGCGCCCTTTGATTATCAGCGGCTGTCGCACCCGCCCGTCACCTTCATACAAGAGCGCCGCAAATACGAGCAGCGCCTGCCCGCCGCGCGACGATTCATCCTTGAACACCAGCTGAATGAAATTCGCTCGGGTGGGCGTGACACGCTTGGCATCATTGTGCAGGGCGGTCTGTTCAATACCCTGGTACGTACGCTTCAGCAGCTGGGCCTGGCTGACGCTTATGGCAACAGCGACATCCCCATGCTGGTGCTCAATGTGGTCTACCCGCTGGTTCCTGAGCAGATTGCAGGATTCTGCGCCGGCAAGCGCTCGGTTCTCATCGTTGAAGAAGGGCAACCCGAGTTCATCGAACAAGAAATCGCCACGCTGCTGCGGCGGGCCGACCTGAACACTCGTCTGCACGGCAAAGATCTGCTGCCTATGGCCGGCGAGTACACCGCCGAGGTCATGCTCACGGGTCTGAGTGGCTGGCTGGAGGGCGCAGCACCGGATATCAACCTTGACCCGGCGCGCAGTCTTCTGCAGGCCGTTCGCCAGCAGCGTCAGCAGGCGGCGCAGCTGCTCGGCGCACCCCTTCCGGGTCGTCCTCCCGGCATGTGTATCGGATGCCCTGAGCGACCTGTTTTTTCGGCACTGAAACTCGTTCAACGCGAAGTAGGCCATATGCACATCTCGGCCGATATCGGCTGTCATGCCCTGGCCACCTTCGAGCCCTTCTCGTTTGGCAATTCCATTCTGGGCTATGGCATGAGTCTGGCCAGCGGTGCCGGTGTCGGCAGCTTTCAGGCGCGCCGGCCGCTCGCCATCATGGGCGATGGCGGCTTCTGGCATAACGGTCTGCTCTCAGGCGTATCGTCATCGCTGCTCAATGGCGGTGACCGGGTGCTGGTCATCATGAAGAATGGCTATACCTCGGCCACAGGCACCCAGGATGTGGTGTCCACGCCCACCACCGAGTCGCGCCGTATCGCTGAAGGCTCAAGCGCGACCGGCACCGAACTCACCATCGAAAATACCTTGCGGGGCATGGGTGTGCGCTGGCTGAAAACGGTACATAACTACCGAGTGGCCGAGGTGCGAGACACCCTGCGCGAGGCCTTCACGACCAGCGACCCTGGACTCAAGGTGATTGTCGCCGAGGGCGAGTGCCAGCTTGAGCGTCAGCGTCGGCTGCGTCCACTACGGGCTCAAGCTCTCAAGCGGGGCGAGCGGGTCGTGCGAACCCAATACGGTGTCGATGACGAAACCTGTACCGGTGATCATTCCTGCATACGGCTGTCGGGCTGCCCCACCCTCACGCTCAAACCGTCACGCGATCCGCTCAAGCGCGATCCCGTTGCGCATGTTGAAAGCGGCTGCGTGGGATGCGGCAACTGCGGCGAGGTCGCCCAAGCGGCTGCGCTGTGCCCCTCCTTCTGGCGCGCCGACATCATCACGCACGCAAGCTGGCATGAGCGCCTGATGGCGCGCATCCGCCAATGGTTTATCGCGCGGATGGCGAGCCGCGATGAGGCGACAGCACAGACGCTGCCGCCCTTAACTGCGCCGTCACCCCAGGCGCCTGCTTTCGCGGGTGCAGCCCGGCAGGCGCACACCGCGGGAGCACAGTCGTGAACCAGCAACCGGTGTCGCTGCTGATTGCCGCCCTGGGCGGCGAGGGAGGCGGGGTATTGGCTGACTGGGTCGTTTCGGCCGCCCGTCGCGCGGGCCTGCCCGTACAGGCTACGTCGGTGCCGGGTGTTGCGCAACGCACTGGCGCCACTAGCTATTACATCGAATTCATGCCGCAGGCAGCGGTCGGTCAGCATCAACCCGTCTTCGCTCTGATGCCCGTGCCTGGTCGCGTCGATGTACTGCTCTCCAGCGAACTGCTGGAGACCGCCCGCCTGATTGAACGTGGATTTGTCAGCCCCGACCGGACGCTGGTGATCTCGGCCCGACATCGCATCTACACCACCCATGAAAAAATGCAGATGGGTGATGGCCGCTTTGATGATGAACTTCTGCATCAACTCGCCTCTAGCCTCTCGCGTCGCTACCTCAGCCTCGATCTCAAGGCCCTGGCGCAGACACACCGCACCGTCATCAGCGCCGTCATGTTTGGCGCACTAGCGGGTAGTGGCGTTCTGCCTTGGTCGCGTGAGCACTGTGAGGCGGCTATCCGGGTGGGTGGCATTGGCGTCGAGACCAGCCTGGCCGGGTTTGCGGCGGCCATTAACCAAGCAGCGAGTGCCCAGTGGGGAGCTGGCGCTGCACCGGTATCGTCCGCAGCCGCGCCCGCATCGCCCACATCTACGCAGGTGGCACCCACGTCCGCCATGGAGTCGTCCACCTTCACGATGGGGGCGTCCCTATCCACGCTGACATCGGATGAGCTCGACGCGGTGATGGCCTTAGCCGATGAGCGTCTGCGCGACTATCAGAACGCCGACTATGCCCAGCAGTATCGGCAGCGCATGAACTCGCTGATTCAAGCCAGTGCCCAGGCTTCGGGCGGCGACCAGCGCGCCCGCAACGCCGTGGTGCTCGAGGCTGCCCGTACGCTGGTCCTGTGGATGAGCTATGAAGACGTGATCCGGGTGGCCGATCTCAAGACTCGGGCCAGCCGACTTCAGCGTATTCGCCAAGAGGTGGCGGCGAAGGACACTGACATCGTCCGCATCCACGAGCACCTGAGTCCTGGTCTGGATGAAATCGCAGCCATCGCCCCCGCTGCGCTTGGCCGGTGGTTACGCAACCGCGCGCATCGCACTCATCCGGTGGGCGCACGAGGTAAGGGGCTCACGCTGCACACCACCTCGGTCAGCGGCTTCGCAGCCCTGCGCCTGCTCGGAGCCCTGCGCTGGCTTCGCCCCCGGTCGCTGCGCTTCATCGAAGAGCAGGCCGCCATTGAGCAGTGGCTGCAGGCGCTGCACCTGGGCATATCGCATCACACCGCATGGACCCTCAGTCTTGCCATGCTGCCGCAGCTGCGCAAAGGCTACAGCGACACCTGGGAACGGGGTGTGGCCGCCTACGAAGCTATCTTCGATGGGAAGATCAGGCCACTGATGCAAGACGGTCGCCCTCCATCGGATGACGACGCGAAGACCCTCGAAGATGCTCGCCGCGCGGCACTGGCCGACCCAAACCAGAGTAGTCTGCACAAGACCCTGGGGACGCCGTCCCGAAATCTGCCGGCGGGCGTGCATCCGGTGCACTGGCGCCCGCGAGAGGCCTCGCGCCCCCGACCAACCTCAGTCTGAATGCGGAGCGGTTCGATGACCCTTGCCTACTGGTGCATACTGGCTGCGGCCCTGATGCCTTATCTCTTTACAGGCATCGCAAAATTTGGCAGCAAACCCTATAACAACCGGGCGCCACGCGAGTTCCTGGCTAGTCTTGAGGGCCACCAAAAGCGCGCCAACTGGGCGCAGATGAATAGCTTCGAGGCCTTCCCGCCCTTTGCTGCCGCAGTCATCATCGCCCATCTCGTGCAGGCGTCGCAAACCGGCATCAACGGCCTGGCACTGGCCTTCGTGCTGCTCAGGCTGGGCTACGGCTGGGCCTACATTACCGACCGCCCCAACCTGCGCAGCCTGTTGTGGCTTGGGGCAGTCTTCTGTGTGATTGGCCTTTTTGTGCTGGCCGCTCGCGCTACTTAAGCCAGGCCGGCAGGCGCATTCCGCCGCGTACTGCCGCGTCGGCTGCGGCTTCAGCCTCGCGCACCGCGGGCAGTCGCTGCAGCACCGCTTCCACCCTGGACTTGGGTACCACCACAACGCCGTCCACATCAGCAATCACGATGTCGCCGCTGGCCACCGGATAACCGGCCAGTGCGATCGGAAAGCCAATAGTGCCGGGACCACTGCGGTGGGGAGAATTGGGCGTGACACCCATAGCCCAGGCCGGCAGTCCCACGGCACGGATGCCATTAAGATCGCGCACGCAGCCGTCGGTGACAAAACCCACAGCACCGCTGTTGCGTGCCATCCCCAGAACCAAATCACCGGTCACTGCGCAACCAGTAAAGCCGCCCGTCGTGACGACCAGTACATCGCCGGGCTGCACGTCCTTGAGGGCATGTACCAGCGCGAGGTTATCGGCAGGGCCCGCATCGACCGTCAGCGCCACGCCACAGAAGGAAAACTGCTCGGCAATGGCAGGCTTGAGCCGGAAGTCGAGACCTCCGCTGCCGCCCATGGCATCCACAATGAAACCTGTCGGGGTGCCGCGCAAGGCAGCAACCCAGTCGGCCGGCGGGCGCTCAATCGGCTGACGCTGAATGGCAGGGGCTTCATCAAGCATGGCTATACCTCCAAATAAGTGAAGCGATACGATGGTGCTGATGTTAGCCGCTCACGCGGATCAATGCGCCTAAAATATCCAGTATGAGAAACCAACACATTCTGGGTGCTTCGTGGGCCTTCGCACTGCTGATGCTGGGCGCGTGCGGGGGTGGCGGTGGAGATACCGTTGGGCCTTTAGCAAAGGAAGAGAACCTTAACCCGTCCAATCCGATCACCTCGGCTGTCACGATCACTTCCGAAAGCGCCAAAGTGATGTATCACGCCCTGAATACATTCGTAGTGTCAGGCGATAACGTTGGTCGACTCGACATCACTGCACAGGGAGCATGTAGTCAACTCGAACCGATTTCGAGCTCGGGCAATCAGAAACGCGTGGCATGCCGCCCCGGGCAGGTGGGAACAAATGTACTCACGCTGATAGCGACAGATCCGTTCACCAAAAAAGAAGTCGGCGTGCAATCGTTCTCAGTTCCGAAGCCCGAGGTTACGCTGACCACGACCCTAGGATCGCTGGTGGTGATCCTAGAGCCTGAAAAGGCTCCGCTATCGAGCCAAAATTTTCTCGATGTGGTCGCGAGCGGCTACTACAAGGGAACCGTATTTCACGATCTGATGCTGGGCAACCGACTTCTGGGTGGGCTATACGCTCTGAACGGAGAAATCTGGTCCCCAAAGACCAGCTCAGAAGTGTCAACCGTCGAGTTCGAATCTCCGCTGGCGACGGGGCTTTCAAATACCGATGGGACAATCGCTGTCTACCGGCTTCCAAATAGTTCACTTAACTCTGGGTCAACTGGGTTTCTGATCAATCTTGGCGACCACGGCAGGATTGGAAATCGTCGAGACGGCACAAGCCCTGATCACTCCGCCTATGCGGTGTTCGGACGACTCAATGAAAAGAGCCGTGAGCTCATCACAAAAGCAATCGATACCCGATCGATCGTTCCCAAGCCCCCCATGAATCCCACTACCAGCTTTCCATTCGAGCCACCTTCGCCGGCCGTGTGGATCTCCAACGCAACTCAGACGAACTAGCTGCGGCTGAGTCCATTTTTTAGGGACCACCCCCATGAAAGTCGCCATTCTCGGTACCGGTGCCATGGGCACGATTTTTGGTGTCGCGCTGGCTCGCAGCGGCGCGCAACTGGTGTGTTATGACGTTCGCGCTGACGTCATCGACGCTATCCGCGCAAACGGTCTGCGCTTAAGCGGCGTATCGGGCGAACACTGTCTGCGCGTATCAGCCCATACAAGGCCTGAAGACCTTGGCACCGTCGACCTCGCACTGGTGCTGGTTGATAGCTCGGCCACGGCGCAGGCAGCTGAGGTTGCAGCACGGTGCCTGTCGCCCGAGGGCTATGCGCTGACCCTGCAAAACGGCATCGGCAATCTTGAAGCCCTGGTTGCACGCCTGGGCGCCGGGCGGGTTGCCGCGGGCATCACCTACAACAGTGGTGCCGGCCTTGCGCCTGGCCATGCCCGTCACACAAATGCGGGTCATACGGTGATGGGTGAGGCCGGCGGCCCCATCAGTCAGCGCCTGCGGCAGCTGGCGGCCCGATTCGACGCGGGGGGTATTCCCATCACCCTGTCCGATGCGGTCGAGGGCCATATCTGGAGTAAGTTCGTCCACAACTGCGCGATCAATCCGGTATCGGCCCTGACCGCGCTTCGCCCCGGCGAGATCTGGAGCGACCCGGCAGCGCGTCAGCTGATTGAGCGCGTTATCGATGAGATCCTGGCAGTCGTTCAGGCCGCGGGTATTCATCTGCCTGAGCATGATCCACGCGCCGAAATCCTCGAGCACTGCCGCATACGCTACAACCGGCCGTCCATGCTGCAGCACCGACTCGCAGGTCGAACCACCGAGATTGGCGCGCTGAACGAAACGCTGATTAAACGCGCACGCGACCTGAGAATCGCCACACCCGTCAATGAAACCATTGTGCTGGCGATCCGCGCCATGCAGGCCTCAAATGGCGGACGCGATCGCGAACTCGACGAGGCCGCGCTCGAAGCTGCAGCACTTCATGGGCGGGCCCCGAACACGTCTGGCTGAAGCACTGCTGTCGACGGAAAGCCCGATGCGCTCAGACTTCCGCTGGCCACCCATGCTGCAAGCACTCAGGTACGAGCGCCTGCAGCCAGGTGAGCAGCCGGCGGATGCGTCACGATCTGCCTGAGCTCTGGCCGAGCCTGCGTCAGCTGTGACAGGTTTGGCCGCGGGCGGGCAAGCG
>JBDLQY010000020.1:0-7160 GCA_039800325.1 Pseudomonadota bacterium
ACGGATGTCAAGGTCACCATCGACATGTCGAAGCAGACCGCTGCCACCGCAGTTATGATCAACGGTAAGTCGATTGATCTCGCGACCAACGTTTCGACCATGAATGAGATCGTCTCTACGATTAATGCCGCCGGTGTCAATGGCGTCGTAGCTAAGACGGATACAGACGGTAATCTGCTCCTGGTTTCTGACGGCGGTGCTGATATCTCTGTCGGTGATGCCCAAGCGTTTGTGACTGGAATCGCGTCGGTGCATGGTGACGCCAGTAGCGGTACCATCACGGACACGACTGACGGCGCAACGGTGAAGGGGCGGATCGTACTTTCGTCGGATACCGGTGCTGACATCCGCGTAGAGTCAAAGTCGCTCCTGGCAGCTGATCGCACGGCGGCGCTCAATCTAGTCGGTCTGTCGGCTCAGGGCGGGGACGACACCTTGGTCGGTGGTGAACTCTCGATCCGAACCCAGGAGGCGGCAGGTAGAGCCATCACTGCGATTGACATGGCTATCGATGACGTGGCGATGGAGCGGGCGAATCTCGGTGCCTTCCAGAACCGATTAACGGCTGCGGTGGACAATCTGAGTTCGACGAGAACGAATCTGTCTGAGTCTCAGAGTCGAATTCTGGATGCTGACTACGCTCAGGCCACGACCGAACTGGCGCGTACGCAGATCATCCAGCAGGCGGCTACGGCGATGTTGGCCCAGGCTAACCAGCAACCGCAGTCGGTATTGGCCCTGTTGCAGTAAGCGTCAACCGATGCGTAGCGCCCGGGGGCCGGGCGCTCAGACAAAGCCGGGCAGTCGCCCGGCTTTGTTGTTTCTGGCATGAATCTCGCTTAAGACTCGCGACCGCTGTCGCTCTCACGACAGCCCTCGGAGATGTCTCATGCCCGTGGCTAAACACCGCAAGAAAAAAACAGTGAGCGCCGCTGCCTTGGAGCGGCGCCGCATAAAGCCCTGCCGAGCTATTTTCGGCCCGCCGATCTGGAGTGCAGCGGAAGTTCTGTCCAGCCTTCAAGCAGGTCAAGCCGATGTAGCCCTCGCTCAAGCGGGCGAGCGCCTGGTTCTGCAACCGAATGATGTTGAGGCGCTGCATATCGCCGGCGTAGCGGCGACCCGTTTGGAACAGTTCACCGACGCCATTCGTTACCTTCAAACGGCACATGAACTGTGCCCGGAAGATCCCGCTATCCTCATCAATCTGGGTCGTGCAAAGTCGCAGGCGGGTGACTTGCAGGCGGCTCGTGAGAGCTACCGCATGGCGGTCCGGCTGGATCCGAGTAATGCGAATGCGTTCTTCAATTTGGGCAATGTCTTCTCTCGTCAGGAGGCGTTCTACGCTGCAATAGAAGCGTATGAATCCGCTCTTCGTCTTTCAGAAAAAAAACGTGCGGATCTCTATAACAATTACGGATACGCGTTGGCGTCCCTATCAAGGCATACGGAGGCCGTGGCGGCATATCGGCAGGCAATTGCGATCGACCCGCAGTTTGCCGACGCTCATAACAATCTAGGGGTTTCCCAGATGTTTGTGGGGAGTGTGCTCCCCGCTCTGAAAAGCTTTGAGCAATCCCGAACCTTCGGTGGTCGAGCCGCCGATGAATATGTTAACCGGGCGGGTTCGCTGTTTGAGCTTGATCAGTTGGATGAAGCCCTGCTTAGCACAGAACGCGCGCTTGCCATCGATCAGGCAGACGCAGAAGCCTGGCGACTTCGCGGCGTTTGTCTTGCCGCAAAGTGTGAAGATCACCTGGCGCTTGAAGCACTCGATAGGGCTGTAGCACTTGACCTGTTCAGCGGTGACGCGCAGTTTTCACGGGGCATCCATCGTCTGCGCCTGGGTGAACTTAAGGGCGGTTGGCACGACTATGAGGCTCGATGGATATCCTCCTTCTTGCGTCGGGCTAGACGTAACTTTGTACAGCCGCCGTGGGATGGCCAATCGAGCTTGGATGGCAGGACTGTATTGCTACATGCCGAGCAAGGCTTAGGAGACACCTTACAGTTTGTGCGCTTCGCTGGGCGATTAAAGGCATTAGGGGCGACAGTGCTGCTTGAGGCGCAGCCCGCGCTGGTTACGCTGCTTACCCGCAGCGTAAGCTGTGTCGATCGAGTCCTCGCCCGCGGTGAGCCCCTCCCGGCCTTCGATGTCCATATCCCCCTGATGAGCTGTCCTCATCTTCTGGGTATTGAGCTGCATTCGATTCCAGCTGAGGTTCCCTACTTAAGCGTGGATGAGGGGCGCGCCGTGCGCTGGCAGCGCCGGTTGGGCAACAGCCCCGCAGGCCTGGTAGGTCTGGTGTGCAGCGGCAGTCGTACACATCGCGAAGACCGGCATCGCAGTCTTCCGCTGGAAAAGCTACTGTCTGCTCTACCGCTCGGACCTCGCTACGTAGTGCTGCAGACCGATCTTCGTTCGGACGATCGCCGGGCGCTGGCGAATAGACCGGATGTGCTGAGTTTTGCCGAGCAGTTGACCGACTTTGACGAGACGGCAGCGCTCTGTAGCCTAATGGATGCCGTGGTGAGTGTTGATACCAGCGTGGCTCATTTGGCTGGCGCACTGGACCGACCGGTGCATCTCCTGCTTCCGTTTAATTCGGACTTCCGCTGGCTTCGGCACCGCTCTGACAGTCCATGGTACCCGAGTATGAGGCTTTATCGTCAACCGGCGATGGGGCGATGGACCGAGCCGCTGGCTGAGATGGGAGCCTCATTACTCGCCGAAATGAAAAAGACCCTTGCCGATCACTTGATCGAGCATGCCGATTGTGAGGTGTGACTATGCAAACCTTATCCGAGCCCCTTTTGTTTGAACCCTTCATTTTGGGCGGTGGTCCGTCTACCTCGGGCCAGCAGTCGATGATAGGACCAGAGCTCGCCCAGTCGCAGGCTCTCTTCGCCCGAGCACTGACATTAATCGACGATCAGCCGCATGAAGCCTTGCAGCTTCTTGATCGGGCCGCCACACTCGCCCCGTCGGTTGCAGCCATTCAGTCGGCGGCGCACAGCGCCCTGGTCAGACTGGGTCGAACCCAGGAAGCTTTATTGAGAATTGAAGCGGCCATCCGACTTGATCCCGATAATGGCGAGCACCACTATAACCGCGCGATCATGTTGGTTCGCGCCGGGCGTCCCGCTGATGCAGAGGCGAGCTATCGTCAGGCGATCACTCATGATCCCGACAACCTCGATGCGTTCATCAACCTCGGTAACATCCTCGCCAATGCCCGTCGTTTTTCTGACGCATTAGCCTGCTTTGACCATGTCATTACGCGTCGACCGGCCGATATTGATGCGCGTAATAACCGGCTTAATCTTCTGGTGGCGGCTGGCGAGGTAGAGCAGGCCTGCGAGGGGTTCAGTCATCTAGTCAGAGACTACCCCGGTCGTCCGACGATCATGCTTAATTTTGCTAATGCGCTTCGTGCGGCGGGCCGATCGGAGGACTCTGCACAATGGGTTTCGCTTGGACGCTCTTTAGATCCAACAGGTCAGACGACGCGTCTACACGCCGCCAAACTGCTGCTGGCGCAGGGCTTCGTATTTGACGCACTCGCCGCTCTACGCGCGCTCGCCAACGAACTTCCACAAGACGAATCGGTGATCGCCTCTCTGGCATTAGCCCTTCGCACCTGCGCTCCGCAGAGCTCTGAGACCCATGAGGCTTTTTTGAGGCTTCAGTCGCTACCTTCAGCCGTTGAGCGCTGGCGGACCGCGATCGGTCAGTGGAAATTGCTAAACGGAAACTTCAGTGAGGGTTGGCTTGACTATGAAGCTCGTTGGAATGCGCCAGATGGACCCCGGCTGCGTCGCGACTACGCTGTGCCTCAGTGGACCGGGCAACAAGATCTGACGGGCAAGACCATCTTGGTTCATTTTGAACAGGGTGCCGGTGACACCTTACAGTTCTCGCGCTATCTACGGCTCATACGAGCTCGCGGGGCTAGGGTCGTACTGGAGGTGCCACACGCACTTGAATCGATCATGGTTGATAGCGGTCTGGCTGAGCAAGTGATTACCGGGCATGCCCAGCCTACGCCTATGATTGATTTTCACTGTCCCATGATGAGCCTACCTCTGGCCTTCAACACCGTGTTGGATAGCGTTCCTAGCCATACCCCGTATCTTGTTGCCGATCAGGCCCGCAGCGAACAATGGCAACGACGTCTCGGTGAGCGCAGAGCACCGCGAATCGGACTGGTGTGGAATGGTCGTCGTGAGAATACTCGCGACGCGGGGCGAAGCATCGGCTTCATGCAGTTTATGCGCGCGCTGCCGCTCGGTCCGGACTACCTCTGCCTGCAGCCCGAAATTCGCCGAGAAGACGCGTTCCTGATGAATGCCCGTCCCGATATCCGTCATTTCGCTGATGGTTTAACTGACTATGCGGAAACCGCTGCGCTGATTGATCAGCTCGATTTAGTCATCAGCGTGGACACCAGCGTTGCGCATCTGGCGGGCGCCCTGAACAGGCCTGTTTGGATTCTGCTGCCTCTTGATCCCGACTTTCGCTGGCTGCTGGGGCGCAGTGATAGCCCCTGGTACCCCAGCGCACGGTTGTTTCGCCAGGCAGATTATCAGGATTGGACGGCGGTACTGGCGCAGGTTCGCAAGGGTATCGAATCGCTGATGGACGGATCGGAGGTGGCTTGATTGCAATGCTCAGTCAGCGGGCCGCTGATGCCCTGCAAGCCGGACGCTCAGAGGAGGCCGTGCGACTCTTTGAGCACGCAGTTCGACTCAAGCCGTCTGATGCGGCGCTTAGGGTTAACTTGGGCTATGCGCTTCGTGAGCTCGGTCAGTTTGAGCGGGCGCTCAGCGCCTATAACCATGCGATTCGACTCAAGCCCGCGCTAACCGAGGCCCGCTTTCAGAGGGCCATCGTACTGCGACGCTTGGGACTCCCCGCTGAGGCGCTCAAGGCTTATGACGCGGTTTTGGCCGTCGCACCACGGCATGTTGGGGCACTGCTCAATCGAAGTAATCTACAGCTTGATCTTGGGTTACTTGACCAGGCGGAGGCGGGATATCGCTCGGTGCTCACCATAGACGTAGGCCATCTGGCGGCGCTCGAGGGGCTCGGACGTGTCTTGGCAAAGACAGGGCGATTCGACGATGCAGAGCTTACCTTTCGCCAGGTACTTGCGAAAAAGCCGCATCATCCTGCTATTGAATTGGAACTGGCGACGGTCCTCAAGGCCTTGAAGCGACCGGAGGAGTCTCTGGGGCTATTGTTGAGCGCCCAGCGCGTGATTACAGATAGCGATGAACTGCAGTCGCTGATTGCTGCCCTACGCGACGAGCTTGGCCAATACCACGAGGCCTTGCCTATTTATGATCGATTGATTGCTTCGTATCCCGACCGACCGAGCCACCGAATCGGTCGTGCTTCAACCCTGAACGGACTGGCTCGCCACGATGAGGCACTCGCCGACGCAGAGATTGCCATTGCGCTTAACGCCAATCTTCCAAACGCCTGGAATAACCGGGGTACTGCGCTTCAGCATCTGCGTAGGCTAGATGAGGCGTTGAATAGCTTTCGACGGGCCATCGAGCTTGATCCTACGCAACCCGATCTCCACAATAATCTTGGAAATACGTTAAGGGAGTGCCAGCGATGGAGCGAGGCCTTGGAGGCAATCTCTAAAGCCATTGAGTTACGCCCCGACTACGCAGACGCCTTTTACAACCGGGCTGTCGTTTGGGCCGATCTGAAAAATCGCGAGCGGTGTGTAGCGGATTATGACGAGGCCATTAGTCTGAATTCCGATCATGTCGAGGCACACTTTAATAGGGCCTTGTGTCTGCTGCAGCATGGTGAGTACCAGCGAGGCTGGGATGATTACGAATGGCGCTGGAAACTTGCCTCATTTAAGCCCTTATGCCGGAAATTTCCAATGCCGCTTTGGGATGGCTCTCAACCCTTGCACGGCAAATCTGTCGTAATTCATGCCGAGCAGGGTTTAGGCGACACGCTTCAGTTTGTGCAACTGGTGCCACGATTAAAGGCGTTGGGTGCGCGTGTCATCCTAGAGGTGCAGAAGCCGCTGCTAGGCCTATTCGAGGATTTTGACGCTGCCGAGCAGATCGTCGATCAAGACGCTGAGCGATCGGGTGCTGATTTTCATTGCCCGCTGATGTCAGTACCCAGAGGCCTGGCACTTCGCCTCAGTGATTTACCCGTCGCAACGCGCTATCTCAGAACACCTGAGCTACACCGTCATCGATGGTCACAGCGCCTCGGACCGTCAAGTCGTCCGCGAATCGGTCTGGTGTGGAGTGGTAATCCCAAGCATGCCAACGATAGCCAGAGGAGCATAGCGCTGAGCGAACTGTTGACGGTATTGCCAGCAGGGCCACACTATTTGAGTTTGAAGCGGGATGTCAGAGAGACCGATCTTGCTGCGTTGCGTGATAACCCATGGGTTCAGCACTTTGGCCCTGAGCTTGAAGACTTTCGCGACACCGCCGCCTTGTGCGAATGTGTGGATTTGATTATTAGCGTAGACACGAGTGTCGCTCATCTTTCGGGGGCCCTGGGGCGACCCACCTGGGTTCTCTTACCCTTCAACCCCGATTTTCGATGGTTGCTCGATCGTGAAGATAGCCTGTGGTATCCCGGCGTTCGATTGCTGCGTCAGCCGGCGTTCGGTGATTGGGCGTCTGTACTTAGTCGGCTTAACGAGCGCCTCATGGCGTGGCTTCATCCATGAGCTCGGTTGAGGCTGCGTTAGCTGCGCACCGAGACGGAAGGCTCGATGAGGCTGCGTCGCTGTACCAGGAGGTCCTAGAGCGTGACGCAGGTAGCATCGCCGGACTCAGGGGCTTGGGTACGCTGGCTCTGCAGCAGGGCAGTCTTGATGAAGGTATCAAGCTTCTCAGGCGGTGCCTGGCGGTATCGCCTCAAGACACTGCCGCTCGGCTAAACCTGGGTATTGCCTTTCGCCGGCGCTCCCTCGAAGCCGAAGCGCTGGACTGCTTCGAGAGTGTTTTGCGTGATCGACCTGATCATGCGGAGGCCTGGTTTAATAGGGGTATAAGTCTCAAGCGTCTGGGCAGGCTCGCCGATGCACGCTCTTCGTATGAAGCGTGCCTGCGAATCAAGCCTGATCACGCATCGGCTTGGCTTAATGTAGGCAATCTGCTCCTTGAGC
>JBDLQY010000021.1:0-2651 GCA_039800325.1 Pseudomonadota bacterium
GCGCTCGCGTTGAAAACGCATTGGCCATTGCACCCGGCAAGTCCGCGACGCAATAAGCAGCGAATTAACGAATCACGCGCTCGCGAAGCTCGGCCTTGCCGCCGGCATGAACACGCACAATGCTGGACACACGCGTGCCATAGTGCTCGGACTCGATGCAGATTGGCGATAGCATGCGTTCGAGTTCAAGGCTGACACCGGTATCGGGCAGTCGACTGTCGGCAGCTTGCGTGGTATCCGACAGCATCTCAAAATAAGCATCATCCGGCGCGCCTTGGCACAGCAAGCTGGCGAATTGTGCTTTAGCACGCACTACCTTCGGCCAGGGCGAATCCAATGTGCCATTCGATAGGCCATAGATGCCGGGCTCAATCGCTTGCCAGTCGCTCTCGTTGCCATTCGACACCCAGTACATCGCTTGCTCATCGCCCAGAATCAGGTTGAAGCCGTTGTAGTGATCACCGTTCGAGCGAACCTGCTCAAGGTAGGCCTGCGCAGAGATATCCTGACTGAGAAAATTCGAGACCAACTCGCCGCGAGAGCGCTTCTCGCGAGATGGCTCGTAGCCGTTACGAATATTGGTCAGCGCTGCGAAGCGTCCCCGCTGATTCACCCCGAGCCATGTGCCGCCACCCTCCAGATCGCGCCCGGCAAACACATTAGGTTGATCAGACCACCAATCAGCAGGCTGCGCCGGCCGAGAAAAAAACTCGTCGCGGTTGGCGGCCAGCACCAGCGGGCATTGCGGTATCAGCTTCCAAGCAAAAACAATCAGGCACATTGGGGCAAATCCACAAAAATTTCTATATGGCGCCCGCCGTCTATCGGCAAATGCGCATTAATCGCCGCCTGCTCCAAAGCACCAAGAAAATCGTCTGGTACCGAGGGATAAACTTCCATCCAGGTTTGGGCGCCGTCTTTTTCTTCGGGGCGACGTTTTAGCAGCGCATCAACGCCGTAGGCTTCGCGCAGCCTTTCCTGCATTGCCCGCACATGGGGCAACATCAATGCAGCCAATTCGCTTCGCACCCGGTAGTAGACATAGATATCACTCATGTCTCAGCGTTCAGTGCGTAGGGAAGTTCGCCGAATTCCAGCACGGGTCCATTGACCGAGCGCAGATGAACGCTCGCAGAGAGCGCTTCCATCTTGAGTTCGACCAGGCAAGCCATGCGGCCATCCGGGCCTGCCTCGGCATTGACGACCATGCCGCAGGGTTGTGCCGGGTCGGCAGATGAAAACACTTCCATGCCCGCGGATGCCGCCGGTTCGGTCGAATCATTGCAAAACGCCAGCAAGGTGCGACGCTTGGTCTTGCCAAGGTATTGACTACGCGCGACGACTTCCTGACCCGGGTAGCAGCCTTTCTTGAAATTCACACCACCCACCAACTCGAAGTTGATCATTTGCGGTACGAATTGCTCGCGCGTGGCTTCGACCACCTGAGGTAACCCGGCGATGATCTCGCTCCAGCGCCACAGGGTCGAGGAGGTGACAGGTAGTTGCGATGACCAAGCCAGCCATTGATGCTTTGCTTGATCAGGAGCGCTGATCCACAGTAGTCGTTGCAGCTTGCCGGCATCGGGCACGCGAATTAGGGTGCCGTTGTCGTCCGTCACGCATTCCCACACCGAGGGCACGGCATCAAAACTAGCGCTGGCAGCACCGAGCATGACGTATTGTTCGCTGGCGTCTTGCAGCTTGACTTTTGAGCGAAGCACGAACATCTGTAGCCGCTTCAGGATGCTTGGCAGCAGTTCACGTGGCAGCGCCAAGAAAATACTTGTGCCGCTGCGCCAGACCAGACAAGTGGCAAGCAGTCGTCCTTTGGGGGAGCAATAACCCGCCAACACCGAATGGCTCAAGTCCAGGCCGAGAACGTCGTTGGTCAGTTGGTTATGCAGAAATCCAGCGGCATCGTCGCCAGTGGCTTCGATCACGCCGAGATGACCCAGCGCACAGAGAAAGCCGCTACCGGGCTCGGGATGCGCGCCAAAATCAGGGAGCTGGTCTGGGCTGTCGATAGCCGAAGTCGCGCCGAAGCTGACGAGAAAATCCGACCACGAGCCAGCAGGTGCTGACGTGAATTCCGGTAAATTCGGTTTCGCGACTATCATTGAGGGCGAATTATAGAGGCGCGCTTGAAAACGCGTTGGCCGGTCTGGGGATTGAAATGGCAGTATTGAAAAAACTCGTCGCGCTGTTGGCGCTTCTGGTGTTGGCAGCTGCCGCTGGCTTCATCTATTGGGCGCGGGATCCGTTGATGCCGGCGGATTCTGCCGCTATTGAGTTCAATATTGCCCAAGGCAGCAGTATTCGTGCTGCGATGCGACAAGTGCAGCAGGCTGGCGTGCCAGCCCCACCCCTCCTGATGGAAATTCTGGCGCGAGGGTCCGGTACCCGCAGCCTGAAAGCCGGTAGCTACCGGGTCGAGGGCGGGACCACGCCGCTGTCGCTGCTGGATACGCTAGCGCGCGGCAACACCATCAAAGAGTCGCTGACGATTATCGAGGGCTGGAATTTTGCGCAAATGCGCGCAGAGATCAGCCGGCAGAAATTCTTACGCCAGGACAGCGCTGATATGGATGTGCCGACGCTGATGCAGAAAGTCGCGCCGGGCTACATCTTTCCTGAGGGTTTGTTCTACCCGG